>JBPEWX010000193.1:0-2416 GCA_052032235.1 Ilumatobacter sp.
GGCACGTCGAGGACGAGTCGCTGCACCGTCAGCTCGACGGACCCACCGAGCCACCGCTGGACGTCGAGTACTCGGTGCGCGTTCGCCTGTGCCACTGCGACCGAGTCGTTGGTGACGATCCGGCCCGCCCGGTACACCGCGAACACCGCCGCCGCGATCGCCAGCTCCGCCGCGGCGCGCACCAGCACCGAACGGTTGCCGGAGCGGCCGGTCGATCGTGCGAGTGCGAATGCCACGGTGCCACTCTGCGGGAAGCACGGGTGAGAAACGTCCCCCCTTCGGTGGATCGTGTGGTCATCCATTCGGAGGATGCAGCGGCGGCGATCGAGTCGACGGGGGTTGACCGCGCCCGGCACTGTCGATATCTTCACAGGTATGCAGATATCAACGGTAAACGCCCGAGGGGCGTGCTCAGCCGATCGACCCGGGCGGGTCGAGTCGGTGGCCGCAGCGCTCATCGATGTCGATGCTGCCGACGATCTGGCGTCGCTGTTCCGACTGTTGGGCGATCCGACCAGGGTCCGGATCCTGTTCGCCCTGTTGGAGGCGGGCGAGTTGTGCGTGCACGACGTCGCGACGGTGGTCGGCACTTCGGAGACGAAGGTGTCGCAGGCGATGCGCTTGTTGCGCAACGCCGGTGTGGTCCGCAATCGCCGCGAGGGCCGCAACATCATCTACCGACTCGACGACGCCCACGTCCGGATGTTGCTCGACATCTCACGCGAGCACGTCGCTCATCTCGGGAGCGAGGACTGATGGGCCACGATCACGATCACGGTGCCGGGCTCGCCCGAGCCGGGGAGCGCCACAGGGGGCGACTCGTCGCCGCCTTCGTGCTGATCGGCGGCTTCTTCGTCGTCGAGGCCGTCGCCGGCATCTGGACGAACTCGCTCGCCCTCCTGTCCGACGCCGCCCACATGCTCACCGATGTGATCGGCATCGGCATGGCGCTCGCGGCGATCCAACTCGCTTCTCGATTCGAGCGCCGGCGTGACGAGGGACGATCGAGGCACACCTTCGGGCTGTACCGCCTCGAGATCCTCGCGGCCTTCGTCAACGCCCTGCTGCTGTTCGGCGTCGCCCTGTGGGTCCTGATCGAGGCGGCACGTCGACTGACCGACGGGCCCGAGGTGCTGGGCGCCCCCATGCTCGTCGTCGCCACCCTGGGGCTGCTCGCCAACATCGTCGCCTTCCTCCTGCTGCGAGCGGGCGCGAAGGAGTCGCTCAACGTCGAAGGCGCCTACCTCGAGGTGCTCGCCGACACGGTCGGATCGGTCGGGGTGATCGTCGCCGCCGTCCTGCTCGAACTGTTCGGATGGGCCTGGGTCGACCCGATCATCGGCGCTGCGATCGGCTTGTGGATCCTGCCCCGCACCTGGCATCTCGGCGGCCGTGCCGTGCGCATCCTGCTCCAGGCAGCCCCGGACGGCATCGACCTCGACGAACTCGCCGATCGACTCGCCGCCATCGACGGCGTCGTCGACGTGCACGACCTGCACGTCTGGACCCTGACGTCGGACATGGAAGCGGCATCCGCACACCTGACGGTGGACGACGACGCCGATTCGCACGGTGTCCTCGATCAGGCTCGGCATCTCCTCGCCGACCGCTACGGCATCACCCACGGGACCTTCCAGGTCGAACCGAGCAGCCACGTCGGCTGCGCCGACGTCACCTGGTGACGATCGGCGCCGGTCCGGCGTGACGCCTCCGGGGCCGTTCCAGGAAACCGTCGTCCTCGAGCGGTGACACAGATCGACGTCGAAGCGGGCACCTGGTGCTGCTAGACCGTCGCGGTGGACATCGGCACGGCGATGGGGGCGGGTTGGTCGTCGGGTATCAGCGTGTACGGCGTTCTGGCGGTGCTGGGCCTCGCCGGTCGTTTCGACTGGGTGGACGCTCCGTCGTTCGTCGAGCAGTGGTGGGTCATCGCCACGGCGGCCGTGCTGTTCTGCGTCGAGTTCGTCATCGACAAGATCGCCCTCCTCGACACCGTCTGGGACGGTGTGCACACGTTCGTCCGGCCGGCGATCGGTGGACTCCTGATGGCGACGGCGACCGACACGACATGGTCGACTCCCGCGCTCGCTGCGTCCGGCGTGCTCCTGGCGTTGAGCAGCCACAGCGCCAAAGCGTCGACGAGGCTCGTCGTCAACTCGTCGCCCGAACCGGCGTCGAACGTCGTGGTCAGCCTGGCCGAGGACGGCCTCGCAGCAGCGGTGATGGCGATCGCAATTGCCCGCCCCGAACTCGCGGTCGCCGTCGTCGCGCTGTTGACCGTGCTGTCGCTCGCGGCTGCCTTCGTGCTGTATCGCGTCGCTCGGCGTCTCGGCCGCAACCTCCGTTCGGCGACGACGCGACGCGGCCGGGGCGACCCGCCACCGGTGTGAACGTGCGGAGACGGACATGGATGGGC
>JBPEWX010000194.1:0-4113 GCA_052032235.1 Ilumatobacter sp.
GTGCTCGTGCAGCAGTTGCAGGCCGTCGAGACGCTGGCACGGGTGACCCTGCTCGCCACCGACAAGACGGGCACGCTCACGACCGGCTCGATCGTGCTCGAGGGCATCGAAGCCCACGAGCCGCTCGATCAGCCACTCGCTGCGATCGCCGCCGCCGATCCGCAGCCCGACCCGACGATGGCGGCGATCCGGACCGCGCTGCCCGACGAACCGGGGTGGAGCGCTCACGGACGCGTCCCGTTCGCGTCGTCGTACAAGTTCAGCGCCGTCGACTTCGGTGAACACGGCGCCTGGTACGTCGGCGCGCCCGAGGTCGTGCTCCCCGCGAACGACGAGCGCCTCGCCCGAGTGGGCGAGCTGGCCGACGACGGGCGGCGGGTCCTGGCGGTGGGGCGAGCCGACCGGTTGGCAGCCACGGGCGTGCTGCCGGCCGACTTGCGCGTGCTCGGCCTCGTGGTCTGTGCCGACGAGATCCGACCCGACGCCGCCGACACGGTCGCGTACTTCGAGCGCGAGCACGTCACCACCAAGGTGATCTCGGGCGACAACCCCCGGACCGTCGCCGCCATCGCACAGCGCTGCGGCGTCGCCGGCGCCGACCGGTGGGTCGACGCCCGAGAACTCCCGGAGGGCGGCGACGAGTTCGGCGACACCGCCGATCGAACGGTGGTGTTCGGTCGCGTCACACCGGAGGTCAAACGTTCCCTCGTCGACGCCGCCCAGTCACGAGGCGAGGTGGTCGCCATGACCGGTGACGGCGTCAACGACACGCTCGCACTCAAGGACGCCGACCTCGGCATCGCCATGGGGTCCGGCACCCCGGCGGCCAGGTCGGTCGCCGAGATCGTCCTGCTCGACAACCGGTTCGCCACGCTGCCCGGGGTCGTCGCCGAGGGTCGCCGGGTGATCGCGAACATCGAGCGGGTGGCGCGTCTGTTCGTCACCAAGACGGTGTGGGCGGCGGTCTTCGCCGTGATCATCGGCGCGGCGACGATGAGTTATCCGATCCTGCCCCGCCAGCTCACGGTCATCGACACCCTGACGATCGGCGTCCCCGGCTTCTTCCTGAGTTTCCGAGCGAGTCACGAACCGGCCCGTCCCGGCTTCATCCGCCGGGTCGCCAGGTTCAGCGTGCCGGTCGGCATCGTCACCGGCGTGGTGACGATGGTGGCGTTCGGGATCGCTCGCTCCGATCTGGTCGGGCTCGACCGGGCGGAGTCGCAGAGCACGGCGACGATCATCCTGACCGGTCTGGGGCTCGTCGCGATCCACGAGCTGATGCGCCCGCTCGACCGGTATGACGTGATCCTGCTCGTGTCGCTCACCGCAGCGGCGATCGCTGCGTGGTCGATCCCGTTCGTCGCCGACTTCTTCGAGCTGCGTCTGCCGGGCGTCGAAGACGGCGTCATCGCCATCGCGGCGATCGCCGTGGGCGGGTTGGGCATCATGGCTGCGAACCGGAACGGTGACCGACTCGCCCGCCTCGCCTCGTCGACACGGTCGATGGCGTCGATGACGTCGAGGTTCGGACGTCAGAAGTAGATGATCTGCTCGGCGGCCTCTTCGGCGGCGTCGAGATCGCCGGTGTAGGCACCGGTCGAGAGATACTTCCAGCCGCCGTCGCAGACGACGAACACGATCGTGCCCTGATCGATCTGGGCGGCGACCTTGGCGGCGCCGGCGAGTGCCGCACCCGACGACAGACCGGCGAACACACCGCACTCGTTCACCAGACGGCGGGTCCACTCGATCGATTCACGGGGCCGGACGACACGTTTGCGGTCGAGCAGCTCGCGGCCGTTCCAGTCGTCGAACACGGGCGGGATGTAGCCCTCGTCCATGTTGCGGAGGCCTTCGACACGCTCGCCGAGCGGCGGCTCGACCGCGACGACCTGGACGTCGGGGTTCTGTTCCTTCAGGAACGTCCCGGTCCCCATCAGCGTGCCGCTCGTGCCGAGACCGGCGACGAAGTGCGTGATCTCGGGCACGTCGCGCCAGATCTCGGGACCCGTGCCCTCGTAGTGGGCACGCGGGTTCGCCTCGTTCGCGTACTGATAGATGAAACACCACTCGGGGTGTTCGGCAGCGAGCTCACGAGCCCGCTTCACGGCCCCGTTCGACCCTTCCGGTCCGGGGGTGAGGATGATCTCGGCGCCCATGATCTCGAGCATCTGGCGGCGTTCGATCGACACGCTCTCGGGGAGCAGGATCTTGATCGGATACCCCTTGAGTCGAGCGATCCCGGCGAGCGCGATGCCGGTGTTGCCCGACGAGGGCTCGATGATCGTCTGACCGGGGAGCAGGCTGCCGTCGGCCTCGGCCGCCTCGATCATCGACTTCGCGATGCGGTCCTTCACCGACCCGAACGGGTTCTGCATCTCCAGCTTGGCGATGATGCGCACGTTCGGGTTCGGGGAGAGATTCGACACGTCGACCATCGGCGTGTTGCCGATCAGGTCGAGCACGTTGGCGTGCACCGCGCTGATCCCGGACATCGCGCCGACAGCGAGTCGACTCGTGACGTCGGGTCGAGTGGTCATGTCGGTCATGGTTGCTGCAACACCTGCTGAATCCAGATCATTCCGATCAATCCGACCGGATTGGTCAGGATTCTACCCCCGGACCGTTGTCCGGACCACGTCGGGATGTCCCGAGGCGCCGGAGCCGTCGTCAGACGAGCTCGATCGGCTCTTCTTCGATCGTGCCGTCGACGATGCGGTAGCTGCGCAGTTCGGGGGCTTCCCGCTTGAGGCTCACGATCACGTAGTGCCAGCCCGGGTCGACCGCCTGCGCCACGTCGGTCGGACTCGGGTAGGGCTCCGAGTGGGTGTGGCTGTGCACCACGCCGTTGATCTCCCAGCCCTCGTCGTCGGCGTCGTCTTCGGCCCGCATGAAGTCGAGCGGTGCGATCGTGTACACCTTGGCCGACTGAGCGTCGTTGTGGCACGGGTAGAAGCGAGCGGCGTCGTCACCCTCCGGACCCGCGATCAGACCGCACATCTCGAGCGGGTACTCGCGATATGCGAGTGCGCAGATGTCGTCGAAGGCCGTCCGGTCGAGTCGCAGCACGCGACGAACCCTAACGGCGCCAGGAACGCACCTCGCCGAACCGGCCCAGGGTCCTGCCCCGGCGGTCGATAGCCTGCAACGGGCCATGGCGAAGAAGAAGGCGAAGAAGGGCGCACCCGAGGGCACGAAGCTGATCGCTTCGAACAAGTCGGCGCGCCGCAACTACGCCATCGACGACACGCTCGAGGCCGGCATCGTCCTGCTGGGCAGCGAGGTCAAGTCGATGCGGGAGGCGCAGGTGCAGCTCGCCGACGCGTACGCCCGCATCCGCGACGGCGAAGCATGGCTCGAAGGCGTCCACGTCGCCCCGTACACGTTCGCCATCGGGTTCGGTGCCCACGACCCCGACCGGTCGCGCAAACTGCTCCTCCACAAAGACGAGATCCGACGTCTGAAGGCTCGGGTCGACCAGGAGCGGGTGTCGATCGTGCCGACGAGCCTGTACTTCCGGGACGGCAAGGTGAAAGTCGAACTCGGCGTCGGCAAGGGACGGGCGAAAGCCGACAAGCGGCAGGCGATCGTCGAGCGCGACACCCAGCGCGAGATGGAGCGCGAGATGCGCCGATACACCAAGGGCGGCTGACGTTGGACGTCGCCATCCGCCGGTTCGAACCGGGCGACCGCGCCGCGGTCGTCGAACTGTGGGGACACGCCGCGCTGACCCGACCGTGGAACGACCCCGACCTCGACATCGACCGCAAGGTCGCCGTCGACCCGGAGGGATTCCTCGTCGCCGACGTCGGCGGCCGGGTCGTCGGCACGGTGATGGCCGGCTACGACGGGCACCGGGGCTGGATCAACTACCTCGCCGTCGCCGCCGACACGCAGGGCAACGGCCTCGGCGGGCGGCTCGTGCGCGAGGCCGAGCAGGTCCTGTTGCGACGCGGGTGCCCCAAGGTCAACCTGCAGATCCGCACCTCGAACGAGGACGCCGTCGAGTTCTACCGTTCGATCGGCTACGTGCTCGACGACGTCGTGTCGATGGGACGGCGCCTCGTCGACGACGAACCCGGCTGAACCGGTCCCCTGACCGGATCGGCAACG
>JBPEWX010000195.1:0-2293 GCA_052032235.1 Ilumatobacter sp.
TTCCGGAACGAGGGCATCTCGACCCGGCACAATCCCGAGTTCACGATGATGGAGCTCTACCAGGCGTTCGCCGACTGGACCGACGTGATGGCGATCACCGAACGCCTCATCACCGCCGCCGCCCGCGACGCGCTCGGCACCACGGTGATCGAGATCCGCGGCGAGCAGGTCGACCTGGCCGACCCGTGGCCGCGCGTGTCGATGTGCGGCGCCGTCTCCGACGCCGTCGGGTCGACCGTCCACCCGTCGCAGCCGCTCGACGACGTCCGTGCGCTGGCCGACCGCCACGGGGTCTCGTACGAGTCGTCGTGGGGCACCGGTCGGATCATCGAGGGACTGTTCGAGAAGTTGTGCGAGGCCGACATCGTCCGCCCGACGTTCGTGACGGGCCATCCGGTCGAGATCTCACCGCTCGCGCGTGTCGATCGCGACGACCCGTACGTCACCGAGCGGTTCGAGCTGTTCGTCGATTCGCGCGAGCTGGCGAACGGTTACTCCGAGCTGAACGATCCGGTCGAGCAGCGGCTGCGCTTCGAGGACGAGCAGGCCGCCAAGGAGGCCGGCGACGCCGAGCGCGGCACCGTCGACGAGGACTACCTCCGAGCCCTCGAGTACGGCATGCCGCCCACCGGCGGACTCGGCATCGGGATGGACCGCGTGGCGATGTTGCTCGCCGGCGTCGAGTCGATCCGCGAAGTCGTCCTCTTCCCGACCCTCCGACCCGAGCAGGAGATCTCATGACACGCATGGCCTGGGGCGCCGGTTTCACCACCGAAGCCGCCGACGGTTCGACCCTCGACGCCTGGTTCCGCTGGTTCGACTGGGGCGAGTTCGGCGACGACGAGATGACCACGGCGTACCCCGATCTCGACGATCAGCTCGGGATGCGGGAAACCACCGACGAACTCCGCAACGTCACGGTCCGGCCGATCCGGCTGACGATCGACGTCGACGAGGCGCCCGCCTCCGCCGCCGACGCCTACCTCCGGCTGCACCTGCTGTCCGGCCGCCTGGCGCAACCGCACTCGATCAACATGGACGGCATCTTCGGTGCACTCAACAACGTGGTGTGGACCGACATCGGCCCGGTCGCCGTGGCCGAACTCGACGACACCCGCATGCGGGTTCGGGCCAAGGGCCACCAGCTGCACGTGCTCGGGGTCGACAAGTTCCCGAAGATGCTCGACTACGTCGTGCCGTCGGGTGTGCGCATCGCCGATGCGTCACGCGTCCGGCTCGGGGCGCATCTCGCCGAGGGCACGGTCGTGATGCACGAGGGGTTCTGCAACTTCAACGCGGGCACCCTCGGCACCTCGATGGTCGAAGGGCGCATCTCGGCCGGTGTGGTCGTCGGCGACGGGAGCGACATCGGTGGCGGCGCCTCGATCATGGGCACGCTGTCCGGCGGCGGCACCGAGGTGATCTCGATCGGCGAGCGCTGCCTGCTCGGCGCCAACGCCGGCATCGGGATCAGTCTCGGCGACGACTGTGCGGTCGAAGCCGGGTTGTACATCACCGGCGCCACACCGGTGTCGACCCCCGACGGTGTCGTGAAGGCTCGCGAACTCTCCGGGATCACCGGGACGCTCTTCTACCGCGACGGCCAGACGGGCCAGGTCATCGCCCGGCCTCGCACGCAGAGCTGGGGCGAGCTCAATGCCGCCCTGCACGCCAACGACTGACGCTCGGGCCGACCGACTTCACCGATCCTGGTGCGCCGGCGGGTAGCCGGTGATCTCCTCGATCACCTCTTCGGCTTCCTTGCGGCGGGGCTCCATCACGAAGATGCGTGCCATCGGTTGGATCGACCCGCCCCGGTAGTGGGAGCTGAAGTCTTCGCTGACGACGGCGGGGATGTCGCGTTCGAGCAGCTCGTGCAACACCATCTGCGACTGCCAGAGCGGGAGCCAGGCGACCTCACACGAACGGTCCGGGTCGGGTGGCTTCGGAGGGTGCTTGCCGAAGATCCAGTGGAAGATCCCCATCCGTGGGACGCTAGCGCCCGGTGCTGCGTTCGACGAGGAGCTCGTGCGCAGCCGCGTGGCCGGCCGTGGCTGCACCGACCGGGTCCGACCCCCGATCGTGAGCGCCGAGGAAGCCGGCGGCGAACGCGTCACCCGCGCCGGTCGTGTCGACCGCGACCGACAACGGGGTCGCCGGGACCTCGACCGCCGGCCCGTCGACCGGGTACACGATGCAGGCCTCGCCACCGCGCTTGACGACCGTCAGTGCACCGGCGAACGGGCCGTCGATCCCGACGAGCGCCGCCTCGTCGACGTTCGCGAACACGACG
>JBPEWX010000196.1:0-3081 GCA_052032235.1 Ilumatobacter sp.
CGTCCTCGGATCGGCCGGCGAGCTTCGTTCGGGCCCGGCCCACGATGTCGGCGTCGAGGTCGGTGAGGACGCCGATGGCCTCGTGCTCCGTCACCTTCACGCCGAGCACGAACCCGGCGCCGGCGTTGAGCCGCAACAGGATCGGCTTGCGTCCGCCGGCCGATTCACCCGTGGCCGCCTCGTACAGCAGGCCCCGTTCGATCAGCTCGTTCGTGATGCCCGAGATCGTGGGGGCGCTCAGCCCGGTGATCGCTGCGATCTCGGTGCGCGACACGGACCGTTCCCGACGCACCGCGTCGATGACGAGCGCCTGATTGATCTCGCGGATCAGCTGCTTGCTGCCCGCCCTCACGTCCTGCACGTTCTCACCACCCCCATCGCCCCGGCGGCGACGCTATCCCAGCGGGTGTTCGACGGCTCGCGTTGCTCGTCAGCCACGAATCACCTCGACGAGGGCGTCGTGACCGTCACGAACGAAGACGGGGATGTGGTGCAGCGGCGTGGCCACGTCGACGAGGGTCTGGCCGTCGTGTCGCCGCCCGGTCGACGGGTCGATCCACGTTCCGGCCGGCAACCGGACCGACATGCGGTCGGTGCCCGGTTCGCACACGGGAGCGACGAACAGGCCGCGCCCGAAGAGGTAGTGCAGCGGTGCGCTCCAGGCGTGCTCGTCGGTCGGGTCGTCGAACCAGACCGGTCGCATCATGGGCACGCCGCGTTCGACGGCGTGGTCGGCTTCGGCCGAGAGGTACGGCAGGAGCCGCTCGCGGAGGTGCGCATAGTGCCGATAGATCTCGATCGGTGCCGGATCGTCGTGCCGGTCGGCGAGGTTCCACGGGGTCCGGTCGCGGTTGGGGAGGCGCCCGTGGTTGAACTCCGCGTGGTACTGCATGATCGGACAGAACGTGGCCATCGCCGTCGAGCGGGCGAACAGCTCCACGGACGGGATCTCACCGGAGAAGCCAGCGAGGTCCCATCCCCAGAAGGGGACGCCGCCGAGGCCGGCGGTGAGCCCGGCGAGAATCGACGCTCGGAAGGCCTCCCAGGTCGAGTCCTCGTCGCCCGCCCAGTGGCACGGCACCGATCCGGCGCCGGTGAACCCGGCCCGACTGAACGTGGTGCCGTCGACGCCGCAGTCGGTGAGGAGTCGGTGGTACGCGGCGGCGTACCGGTTCGCGAACAGATTGTTTGCGTCGACGCCCCGGCTGCCGTCGTGGTAGCGGAGTTCGTCACCCCATGCGTGCTCGCCGCCGTCGGTCTTGAAGCCGTCGATGCCGACCTCGTCGAGGAGGTAGCGCCGTTTCGCCAACCACCATTCGACGGCGTCGGGGTTCGTCCAGTCGGGCAGCAGCGCGTCGGTGAACCACCAACCCCGGTTCCGGTACGGGGAACCGTCGCCCTCCTGGACGCACCAGCCGTTGGCGACCATGGTCTCGGCGTCCGCTGCGACCTGACCGGTGTCGCCGCGATCGGTCGGAACCAGCGGGATCTGCCACAACAGCACCTTCACGTCGAGTTCGTGGAGTCGGTCGACCATCGCGGCCGGGTCGGGCCAGCGACCGTCCGCCGGGAAGGTGAAGTCGCCCAGACGGTGCGGTGCACCGTCGGGATGGACTTCGTACTCGGCGTCGTTGAACGCGACGAACGTCGACTCGTCGCTCCACGCCTCGATCACGACCGCGCCCACCGGGATGTCGAGTTCGACGCTGCGTTCGACCTCGGCGAGGACGCGTTCCTGCGTGTTCCACTCGTTGCCACTCATCCACGGACGGAATACCCAGTCCGGCGGACGAACGGGCCGGCCGATGCGGTCGAGATGCCGGTCGAGGACGTCGGCCGGTGCGCCGTCGTACACGTGGAGCGACACGACCGGAGCGTCGTCGTCGATCGTGGTCTCGATCCAGATGCGGTCACCGTCGGTGTCGGCGACGTCGAACCAGACGCGGCGGGTGGTCGACACGTGGAAGCCCCAACCGTCGGCGCCGACCACCAAGGCGAATGGTGACGGCAGGTAGGTGCGGTTGCCCTGCTGCTTGTACTGCTCGAAGACGGTGGTGTCGAGCGTGTTGCCGCGTTGGTCGAGGGCGTCGAACCGTTCACCGAAGCCGACGACTCGCTCGGCGATGTCGAGCGGTAGTGCGAATCGGACACGGCGTGGGCCGTCGGCCGTGGTGAGGACCGAGACGGAGTCGGCCACGACGCGGTCGGTTCCCGTGACCGCGAGCACCTCGTCGGCGGCGGCACCGACCCACTGACCGGGGGCAACCGTGTCGCCGTCGAACGAGGTCCCGTCGACGGTGAACCGGTAGCGGAACGGTACGTCGGGCGTCGTCAGGACCGCTCGTCGTACGACCCGGTCGCCGATGTCGGGGCGAGCGCCACTGGCGGCGGCGAGATGCCCGTCACCGGTGACGCCGTCGCCGTACAACTCGTCCGGGTCGACGTGCACGAGGTCGTGGGTCGCGATCTCGCCGCCGGCGAGGTCGAGGACGTGGAGCCGTGCCGACTCGACCGAGGGGTCGGTCGTGACACGGATCTCGAGCGGCTCCCCCGCCACCGGTTGGACGGGGTGACGTTGGTCGGGGTCGATTCGGTACGGGTGGCCTGATCCGAGTGGTCGGTGGGTGAGGGTCATGACGGGACTTCCGAGTCGTGTGGGCGGTGGTGGTCGGCGAGGCCGAGTGCGTCGGCGAGCGTGATGTACATGGCATGTGACCAGAGCAGCGGGGTGGCGACCGGCCCCCACTTGTCGACCCACACCGAGATGAAGCTCGGGTCGAGGACGTGGTCGGTGGTCTGTTCGGGGAGGAGACCGTCCGGTGTCGCCTGCGCGGACATCCACTCGAGGCGGGCTCGTGCCCGCTCGTCACGGCCGGTCGTCGCCTCGTGCCATCCGACGAAGCCGGCGAGCACGACCCACCGGCCGCCGCCGAAGTACGTGTCGCCCAAATAGCGGTGCACGCCGTCGGGAGCGAGATCGGCGACGATCCGGTCGTACGTGGCCTCGGCGACGTCGTCGTGGCCCCGGAGGGTCCCGAACATGCCGCAGGCAGCGATCAGGCTGGCGTCGACCCGCGTGTC
>JBPEWX010000197.1:0-3578 GCA_052032235.1 Ilumatobacter sp.
GCGTGGTCGGGCCAGGCGTGGTCGGGTCAGGCATGGAGCGGTCAGGCCTGGAGTGGTCAGGCCTGGAGCTGAACCTCGTCGATGCCGAACGGCGCCGGCAGTTCGGCGCCGTTCCCCCAGCGTGTGCCACTGACGGCTAGCTTGGGTCGCATCGCGACCAGGAGGGCTGTTGTGTGAGCGAACCCATCACCGCCTCTGTCCGGCAGGTGGCCGGACCGGAGCGTGATGCCGGTCGTCTGTCACCGAACACCCAGGCCTGGATGATCGTCGTCGGGATGACGGCGATCGTCGTCATCGGCGGGTTGGTGATGCCCTGGCCGGGCGATCCGCTGCGGTCGGCTCCGGCGTGGATCCTGATCCCCATCGCCATCGCGCACGCTCTCGCCGAGCGAGCCGCGTTCGACATCGAGGTCGGTGAGGAAGGTCACTCGTACTCGCTGTCGGAGATCCCGACCGCGTTCGCCGTCGTCTTCCTCTCGCCGCCGCTCGCGTTGGCCGCTCGGTTGGTCGGCGCGATCCCCAACATGTACCGCTCGCGCCGCAATCGCGGCGTGAAGCTGGCGTTCAACCTGGCGCTGTTCAGCATGGAGATGGTCGTCGCGCTCCTGGTGTCGCGCTGGCTGATCGACTGGTGGGGCGACACCGACGGGGTCCTGCTCGGTGCCTTGGCGATCGCCATGGTCGTCAGTGGCGCAACCGTCGGGTTCGCAGTCGCTCTCGTGGTGTCGCGCTTCGAGGGAACCTTGCTGGCCGGGCTGCGCATCGAGGTGCTCTCGATGTGGTGGTACTACGCGTTCAACAACGTCTACGCGACGATGGCGGTGGCGCTCGCCCTGGTGCAGCCGTGGCTCATCCTCGTCGTCGTCCCGGCGTCGTTCGGCATCTGGTCGGTGCTGCGCCGCTTCGGGTCGCTCGTGCAAGACCTGCGCGACCTCGACGACGTGCACGGGTTCGCCGGTCGGGTCGGCAGCTCGCTCGACACCGATGCGATCGCCACCCATGCGGTCGCCGACATCGTCGAGCTCATGCGCGCCGACGGCGCCGCGTTGCTCCGGGTCGAAGGCGACGAACTCGACACCCACATCGCCGGTCGGCTCCCACTCCGGCTCCCGCAGTCGATCGACGACGGTTTCTGGCGGCTCCTCACGGCCGTTCCGGAGGAGCGGCTCGTCTCGTCGGACGACCTGCGTCCTTTGGGCGTCGTCACCGATCAGCGCCTCCGCACGGTCGCCGTCGCTCCGATCCTCGACGACGATCGCGTCTTCGCGGTGCTGGTGGTCGCGGAACGCAATGTCCAGCGGTTCCGGTTCGCCGACTCCGACCTGCCACGCCTGCGCAACATGGCCGATCAGGTCGCCGTCAGCCTGCGACGCGGTCTGCTGCACCGGCAACTCGAGTACGAAGCCCGTCACGATGCACTGACCGATCTGCCCGGACGGACCTTGTTCGAGTGGGCCGTGAGTTCGGCGCTCACCGACGACTCCGGTCGACTGGCGGCCGTCATGATGCTCGATCTCGACCGGTTCAAGGAGGTCAACGACACGCTCGGCCATCACGCCGGCGACGAGTTGCTCGTCGAGTTCGGCCGACTGATGTCCGCGATCCTGCACGACAACGACATGCTCGCCCGGCTCGCCGGCGACGAGTTCGCGTTGCTGTGTTACCGATCAGACATCGACGGTCTCGTCGACGCGGCGCGGCAGGCGGTCGAGATCGGCGGTAGCCCGGTCGTGCTCGACGGGCTCGAGATCGTCGTGACGGTGAGCGTCGGCGTCGCCGTGATCGACCCCGACGAAACCGATCCGATGCAGCCCATTCGGCGAGCCGACATCGCGATGTACAACGCGAAGTGGCAGCGGAGCGGGGTCGAGCTGTACCGCGACGAGATCGATCGGCGCACACCGGCGCGGCTGTCGATGCTCGGCGACCTCCGGGCGGCGATCGAAGGCGACGAGATCGACGTCGTGTTCCAACCCAAGCTCGAACTCGGCACGGGACAGATCGTCGGCGCGGAGGCGCTCGTACGGTGGGAGTCGCCGACGCGAGGCCGGGTGTCGCCCGCCGAGTTCGTCCGTGTCGCCGAGGACACCGGCCTCATCAAGGATCTCACCGACCTCGTGCTGAAGCGTGGCATCGCCGCACTCCGCATGTTCGACGACGCCGGTCTCGGGTTGCGCCTCGCGATCAACCTGTCGACGCACGACCTGTTCGACACGAAGTTGCCCGCTCGTGTGCTCACCCAACTGGAGTACAACCAGGTGCAGCCGTCCGAGCTCACCCTCGAGATCACCGAGTCGTCGTTGCTCGTCGACGCTCCGCGTACCCGTGCCACGATCGACGATCTGCACGACGCCGGATTCCGCCTGGCGATCGACGATTTCGGGACGGGCTACTCGTCGCTCAGCTACCTGCGTCGGCTGCCGGTGCAGGAGCTGAAGATCGATCAGAGCTTCGTGAGCGGCATGTTGCTCGACCCGCAGGACGAGGTGATCGTGCGGTCGACCATCGACCTCGGTCACAACCTGCGGTTGTCGGTCGTCGCCGAAGGTGTCGAGGACGAGGCCACCCTGCACGCGCTCGCGTCGATGGGCTGCGACGTCGCCCAGGGGTTCTGGATCGCCCGGCCGCTGTCGGCGCCCGAACTGATTGCGTGGGTCGTCGAACGTCGGCGACAGATGGCGTCCGGTCAGGAGTTGCCGTCGGTCAGCCGACCGGGTTGAGCAGCGTCTCGCCGGCCGCTCGACGCCGCACGTTCTCCATGATGATGTCGACGGCGCGGACGTCGGCGGTGTCGCTGTCACCCGAGCAGTGCGCGGTGATGATCACGTTGTCGAGTTCCCACAGCGGGCTCTCGACCGGGAGCGGCTCGACGTCGAACACGTCGAGCCCCGCTCCGCCGAGGTGACCGTCGGTGAGCGCGGTCACGAGTGCCTGCTCGTCGACGATCGGCCCGCGCCCGACGTTGACGAACCAGGCGCCCGGCTTCATGCGGGCGAACTCGGCGGCGCCGAACATGCCGCGTGTCTCGTCGGTGAGGGGAGCGGCGACGACGATCGCGTCCGCCCAGGCGAGCAGGTCGTCGAGGCGGTCGTTGCTCCACGTCTCGAACGGGTCGGACGGGTCGGGCGTGCGCCGCAGCCCGACGACGTGCATCCCCATCGCCTCGGCCCGTGTGGCGACCTCGTGTCCGATCGCGCCGAAGCCGACGATGCCGACGTTGAGGCCGGCGAGTTCGACGACACGACGCTGGTTCCAATGTCGTTGCGCCTGATCGCGCAGCATCGCGGGCAGGTCGCGGCTGAGGGCGAGGAGGTACATGATCACCGTCTCGGCGATGGCCGGCGCAGTGGCTCCGGAGCCAGTGTTGAACTGCACGCCCCGTTCGAGCAGCGATTGGAACACCGGGTGGTCGGTGCCGGCGAAGGCACCCTGGAACCACTGCAGGTTCGGGCATCGCACCACCGCTGCCATGAACTGCCTCGAGCGGAGCGGGTAGAGGTCGGGGCTGAAGATCGCGATCGTGACCCGGTCGAGATCGCCCGGCGTGACGTGTTCGTCACCGACGAGTCGCACCACCT
>JBPEWX010000198.1:0-5579 GCA_052032235.1 Ilumatobacter sp.
TATCCGACCCCATTCGTCGTTTCAGATCCGGGTGACCGGGTAGTCATTCCGAGCCATGACCACACTCTCGTTCGATCGGGCGACCGAACTCGTCTTCGGTGAAGGTGCCGACCGGGTCTGCAAAGACATCCCGGACGCCGCGTGCCACGAGCAGCCGCGCAACCTCGGCGTCCACCTCGCGAGCCTCAGCGCCACCAAGACCGGCGACGGTCTGCTCGACCCCAAGCTCGTCCTCGCGTGGCTGCTCGGCGCCCTCTCCGCACCTGCGGCGGCCATCGGAGCGATCGTGCCGGTGCGCGAGGCCATGGCACTGCTCCCCCAGCTGTTCATCGCCGAGCCGATCCGCGAGCTGCCACGTCGGAAATGGGTGTGGGCCGGAGCGTCACTCGCCCAGGGCCTGGTCGTGCTCGCGATCGCCCTCGTGGCGTTCACGCTCGACGGCGCCGCCGCCGGCTGGTCGATCGTCGGCCTGGTCGTCGTGTTCGGCATCGCCCGCAGTGCGGCGTCGGTCAGCTACAAAGACGTCCTCGGCAAGACGGTGTCGAAATCACGGCGCGGCACCGTCACCGGCACGGCGACATCGGTCTCGGCGGCGATCGTGCTGGCGTTCGGCGTCCTGCTGTGGGCCGAGATCATCCCGCTGACGACGACGTCGATCGCGACGGTGCTGCTCGTCGCCGGCGGCTGCTGGGTGTTCGCCGGGTTGCTGTTCTCGCTCGTCCGAGAGGACGAGGGAGCGACCGAGGGTGGCCGGAACGGCATCGGTGTGGCACTCGGCAACCTGACCCTGCTGTGGGAGGACGCTCAGCTCGGACGCTTCGTCGCCGCCCGATCGTTGCTCACCGTCACGGCGGTCGCGCCGCCGTACGTGCTGGCGCTCGCGCGCGAGGGCGACGACAGCGGGCTCGGCGTGCTCGGACCGTTCGTGATCGCCTCGTCGGTCGCCACGATCGTCGGTGGGCGACTGTGGGGCCGGCTGTCCGACCGCTCGTCACGGCTGGTCCTGGTGGGGGCAGCCGCGGCGTCGACGCTGCTGTTCGCCACGGCAACGGTCGGTTCTGCCGCCGGTTGGCTCGAGAGCGCCTGGTTGGCGTCCGGCCTGCTGTTTCTGGTCGTGCTGGCCTATCAGGGGGTGCGGCTCGGGCGGTCGACCCATCTCGTCGACATGGCGAGCGAGGACGAGCGTGCGATCTACACGGCTGTGTCGAACACCGTGGTCGGCATCGTGATCCTGGCGACGAGCGCGTTCGGGGTGCTGTCGAGCAGCATCGGGCTGTCGTGGCTGTTCGTCGTGTTCGCCGTCATGTCAGCGGCAGCCGCCGCCGTCGCCTGGACGCTCGACGAAGTCCAGTAGGACGAAGGGGGTCGGATACGTTTCGTCGACGCGCGTTTGCAGGCGCGCACGACCGTCCGACGAAACGGATCCGACCCCGTTCGTCGGGTCAGACCTGGGCGGGGGCGCGCTGGGCGTCGATCCAGGTCTCGAGGGCGGGGCCCGATTCGAAGCTGGTGATCAACGCGTAGCGCGGGGCGTCGCCGTTGTGGACGACGACGTGCCACAGCCGCTGGGTGTCGACGACGAAGCGAGCACCCTTGTTCAGGGGGACACGACGCTCGGTCGCCGGGTCGGGCAGGCCGTTCTCGTCGTTGTCCATCAGCAACATGTAGCTGTCGGGGTTGTCGGTCAGCTCGACCCACGAACGCACGACCCAACCCTCACCGTCGGGGTTGAAGCGGTTGTTGTCGTCACGGTGGATCGATCGGATCGCCGTCTCGCGGTCTTGGGGTTCGAGCTTGATGATGCGGACCCGGCCGAAGTTGGCACCGACCGCGTCGACGTATTCGCGCAGTGTCGGGGCGATCTCGGCGTTCGAGGTCCAGAGGGCGTCCTTGTCGGTCTTGCCCTTGTCCCAGAAGCCGCGACAGTCGAGTTCGCCGTCGGCGGAGGCGATCGGCGCGAAGTTGGTGTCGCCACCCGACTTCCAGTCCATGTACTCGAGCGATTCCCACTCGGACGCAGGGACGTCGACGGGCATGGGGCCCAGTTCGACGACGCCGGTCTCGTCGAGCACCGGCATGCGGTAGTGATCGGTGCGGAGCGGGATCTTCACGCTCCAGTGTTCGGGCGTCGGCCAGAAACTCATGCGCACCAGTCTACGAACGGTCCGCCGCCCGCACAGGGCACTTCGTCACTCGGGACGAGTGGGGTCCCGACGACCGGCCGGCGGTCAGGGGGCGTCGGTCGAGTCGGTCGGCAGGGTGGGGCGCGTCGTGTCGACCCGGATGTTGGGGATCTCGAGCTCCTGCCCTGGCTGGATCTCACCGTCGGCCCCGAGACCGTTCAGTTCGATGATCATCGCCGCCGTGACCTGGTAACTCTTGGCGATCTCGTTGACGTTGTCGCCCGGCTGCACGATGTAGATGATGCCGCGTGGGTCGATCGTGGTGGTCGTGGTCGACGTCGACGTCGTCGTCCGGATCGGCGGCAGGGTCTCGATCGCACTCGACGCCTCGCTGCCGCACGAGGCGGCCACGAGCGAGACCGAGACGACGAGGCTGGGGAGAATCACGAGGCGGCGCATGGCAGATGTCACTCCGCACGAGGCGGGTCGGGTCCGAAAGATCGTACGCCGTCCACCTACGCTCCACCACGTGAGCCCCGAGTTCCCTGGTGCACGGACACCCGACCGCGAGTACACCATCGACGCCAAAGGCGTCGGTATCGCCGTCCACGAGTGGGGCGACGCCGACGCTCCCCCGCTGATGATGGCGCACGGCGGTTTCGACTTCGCCCGCACCTTCGACGTGTTCGCGCCGATCTTCGCCGACGCCGGATGGCGTGTGGTGAGCTGGGATCACCGCGGCCACGGAGACAGCGCTCACACCCACCTGTACTCGTGGGAAGCCGACCTCCGTGACGCGTCCGCCGTGTTCGATCACGCAGCCGGTCGACGGGCGGTCCCCGCGATCGGTCACTCGAAAGGCGGGGCCCTGTGCATCAACCTGGCCGACGCCGAACCGTTCCGGTTCCGCAAGGTCGTCAACATCGACGGGATGCCGTCGCGTCGACCGGTGCCCGACGTCGCCGAACACGAGCGCACGAAGATGCTGAGCGGCGAGATCGCGACGTGGCTCGATCACCGGGCCACGACGTCGAACGCCGAACGCAAGCCCGGCACGATCGACGAGTTGGCCGAACGTCGTCGACGGATGAACCCGCGCCTGCGACCCGATTGGCTGCGTTATCTGGTCACGGTCGGCGCGTTCGAGCGAGACGACGGCTGGCGGTGGAAGCTCGACCCGTCGATCCGATTCGGCGGCTTCGGACCGTGGCGGCCCGAGTGGGCCCTGCCGAAGATGGCGTCGCTCGGCGTGCCGTTCTACGGCCTCCTGGTCGAACACTCCGAACCGATGGGCTGGGACACCACGATCGACGACGTCGTTCCGTACCTGCCCGACGGCGGACACGTCGAGGAGGTGAAGGGCGTCGGCCACTTCGCCCACATCGAGCAGCCGCAGGCGACCGCCGCCCGCATCATGGAGTTCCTGGGGGCTCCCGCATGAGCACCGTCTTCCTCACCCACAACCGGGTCGAACTCGCACTCCACACCCTGCGTGCCGCCGACGGTCCGAACCTGCTCCTGCTCCACGGGCTCGGCGAGGCCTCGCCGGTCACCGTTCCGCGGTTCGCCCAGTGCTGGCCGGGCGCGGTGCATGCCCTCGACTTCACGGGACACGGCGCGAGCGCCCTCCCCGTCGGCGGCGGCTACACCGCCGAGATGCTGCTCGCCGACGCCGACATGGCCGTACGCGAGCTCGGCACGGCGACCGTCGTCGGCCGCGGGCTCGGTGCCTACATCGGGCTGCTGATCGGTGGGGCGCGCGCCACGCAGGTGCGCGGCGTCGTCATCGCCGACGGCCCCGGCATGTCCGGCGGTCCGACCTCGCCGACGTCGCAGCCGGTGGTCACGGCCGAGCCGGTCGATTCGACCCCCGATCCGTACGCGATCCTCGAGCTGGGACGCGATCTGCGCCCGCCCGACTACGCGACGACGTTCGTGCGTCTCGCCAACGAGGGCTCCGGGCTCGACGAGCCGATCACGGTGACCGCGAAGTTCCGGCCGCGCTGGCTGCGAGCCGTCGTCGACGAACCCGGCGTCCGGGAGATGACGTCGCTCACCGACGCCCTCGCCCACTACGCCTGACCCGGTCGCGCCGTCCTGACCCGACCGACACGTCCGATCCGGGGATGGGTTCGAAGCGGGCGAAGAGGGACTCGGTGAACATCCGGTGGGTGGTGGCGGCGCGCATCGCCGCTGCGTGATCGGACCACTCGACCGCCGCCCGTCGAGCCGCTTCGTCGTCGTCCCACACCGCCACGGTGCCGAGCCGGACGATCGGCACCTCGCCGAACCCCACGGCTCGGCGAAGCCCGGGTACGCCGTCGAGGGAGTGCGTCACCGAACGGCTGTGCCGCAGGAACGACGGGACGGCTCCCGGGCGGATCGCCGCTCGCGTCACCGTCACGATCGGGCCATCGAACCCTCGGGACGGTTCGATCTCGTCGAGGACCGGCCGGCCCGCCCAACGGCCGTGCCCCTCGATCAGCCGGAGGCGAACGTGCCAGGCCGACTCGGCAGACGCCCACCTGGCCGCCACGGGACTCTCGTCGAGAAACCGATCGAGCGCCGCTTCGTCACGCCACACGGCGAACAGGGCACGACGATCGGGCCGGAACGACAACGCCAGCCGTCCGTCATGACCGGCACCGAGCGAGCGGGCATGGAGCAGACCGGGTGTACCGGCCAGCTCACGCCGGTCGAGACCGATCCGAGGAATCCCCGCCGCAGCACGCCGCCAGCCGACGTCGACGAGATGGAACGACGCGATCGCCACATCGGCCATGCTGGCACCCGTGCGCACCAGGCTCATCGTCGCGACGGCTGCCGGCTATCTCCTGGGCTGCGTGCCCGTCGCCCGAACGGTCGCGCGACGGCACGGTATCGACGACCTTCGCGCCGTCGGCGACCGTAACCCCGGTGCCTGGAACACGATGGAGCTGCTCGGGACGCAGGTCGCGCTGCCGGTGTTCCTCGGCGACACCGGCAAGGGGATGGCCGCCGCCGCGCTCGGCCGCATCGCGGTCGACCGCTGGTGGGCGCCGTACGTCACCGGAGGCGGCGCGATGGTCGGGCACGCCTATCCGGCCACGGCCGGATTCCGCGGCGGCCGCAGCGTGCTGACCTTCGTCGGGACCGGACTGGTCGCGTCGCCGCGCGCCGCCGCCGTCAGCGTGGCAGTCGCGACGGCGGTGTGGGTGGGCACTCACCGGTTCGACGTCGCCGCCCGTGCCGGCGTCGCCTCGTTCCCGGTCGTCCAGCTGGCCGTCGAAGGGTCTCGCCGCACCGCCGCCTCCGGCGTCCTCATGACGTTCGTCGGACTCCGCTTCGCCCTGGCGGCACTCGAGGAACGGGCAACCGTCGACCACGCCAGGTGACGTCGCGACGGAACGCCGACACCGCGACGGCGGTGGCGACGGCCGTGGTGACGGGCAACCGGAACCGGACGCGTCCGGTGCG
>JBPEWX010000199.1:0-1813 GCA_052032235.1 Ilumatobacter sp.
CACCGGCTCCGCGGCCGGGTCCGCGAGACCACCCGGGTGATCGAGGAACAGATCGAGACGCTGAAGACGGCCGAGCAGTGGGACGGCCTCGCCGCCACACTGCAGAGCGACGTCGCCGACACCGTGACCGAGGCGTTCGTGTCGATCGAGACCGGCCGCAGTTCGATCCGGGCCGAGCTCGCCGAGCTGCTCGCCGCCGACGACGTGATCGGACCGAGCGAGTCACGCCAGTTCGACGTGCTCGACACCGCGTCGATGTGGCGGGCACGCGACATCGATCCATCGGAGTCGTCGGGCGGCCGTGCGTTCCGCACCGGCATCACCGGCCTGCGCGGCGCTCAGGGCGGCGTGCTCATGCTCGGTGTCAGCAGCCAGTTCCTCCCGCAGGCGGCGGCGCTGTTCATCGCGTCGAACCCGGTGCTGCTCGGCGCCGGCGCCCTGTTCGGTGGGTTCCAGCTGATGGACGACCGGAAACGGAAGCTGCAGCAACGACGCCAGGGCGCGCGCACCCAGCTGCGCTCCTTCACCGACGAGGTCCAGTTCGAGGTGATGAACGAGATCACCCAGTTCCTCCGATCGGTGCAGCGCGAGCTGCGTGACGAGTTCATCGCACTGATCGGCGATCTGCAGACGAGCTGGACGGCCGCCGCCCAGCAGGCGCAACAAACCCTTGCGGCCGGCGAGCAGGCCGCAACCGAACGCGCTGCTGCGATCAGGGCAATGCTCGAACGGGGCGACACCCTCGCCGCCGGACTCGACGAGTTGGCCGGAGGTGCGGCATGAGCGATCGACCGAATCTCGACGTGGTCACCACCGTCGGCGAACTGTGCGACACCGCCGAGCGCCTGACGGTCGGCAGCCCCCACGCCGACCGGGCGAGGGCGATCGCCGAGCGCTTCCGCGGACCCCTGCGGATCGCGATCGCCGGACGCGTGAAGGCGGGCAAGTCGACCCTGCTCAACGCTCTGGTCGGCGAACGACTGGCGGCGACCGACGCCGGCGAGTGCACCCACCTGGTCACCCTGTACCACCACGCCGACGGCTACGAGGTGGCCGCCGATCTCGCCGACGGGCGCCGCGTCCCGCTCACGTTCAAGCGCGACGAGGGCGCCCTTGCCATCGACCTCGGGCAGCACGCCGACGAGATCGATCGGCTCGACGTCGGCTGGCCGAGCCGCTCGCTCACCGAGATCACCCTCATCGACACGCCGGGCCTGGCGTCGCTCAACGACGAGAACAGCCAGCGGACCCAGGCGTTCCTCGACCACGATCGCACCAACCCGGCGAACGCCGACGCCGTCATCTACCTGATGCGGCACCTCCACAAGGCCGACGCCGACTTCCTCGGCTCGTTCATGGACCGGTCGGTCGCCGGCGCCTCACCGGTGAACGCCGTCGCCGTGCTGTCACGATCGGACGAGATCGGGGCGTGCCGCCCGAACGCAATGGAGTCGGCGCACCGGATCGCGAAGCGCTACGCCGGCGACCCCGATGTGCGGACGCTGGTGTCCGACGTGGTCGCGGTGGCGGGTCTCCTCGCCGAGACCGGGCTGACCCTCCGGGAGTCGGAGTACGCGCAGCTCGCACAACTGGCGGCGATGCCCGACGGCGAGCGAATGCGGCTGTTGCTGTCGGTCGACGACTTCTGTGACGTGAACGCCAGCCCGCTCACCGCCGAGATCCGCCGCGACCTGCTCGATCGGCTCGGCATCTTCGGGGTTCGGGCGGCGATCGATGCGATCGTGGCCGGAACGGTCGGGTCGGCCCGCGAGTTGTCCGATCATCTCGTCGACCTGTCGGGACTGTCGGCACT
>JBPEWX010000002.1:0-10451 GCA_052032235.1 Ilumatobacter sp.
CGTCGGGCACGGCGTGTCGCCATGCGGCGTCGGCGAGCTGCATCGACCGTTGGGGGTGGCCGCCGGTGAACTCGATCAGTGACGACGCCAGGTTGCCCGGGTCGCGGTCGGTCGACCGGAAGCCGTGGTCGACGATCTGCCGCAGCGCACGGGGTGTGAGCGGGCCGACGTCGACGAGCTCGGCCTGGCCGTAGAACGGTCGGGCGACGTCGGTGAACATCGCCCGCATCAGCGACAGCTGCGATCCGGCGAAGATCAGCCCGACGTCGCGGACGTGGTGCTGCAGCTTGGTGCGGAGCAGGCCCGCTGCGCCGTCGACCCGGTCGATGCCGCCGAACTCGTCGAACACCACGAGCATCGGCGTGTTCTGGGCAGCGGTGACCAATCCGTCGAGGAGGTGGTGGACGACGGCAAGGGCGTCGGGCTGGTCGCTGCCGCGACGGCTGAACATCAGCTTCACGAACCCGAGGTTGATCTCGCCGGCAGAGATGAAGTGGTGGAGCCGATCGAGTGCCGGACCGCGTACCGACGCCAGTGCGTGATCGAGCCGGACGGCGAGATCGGCGGTGGACGACACCTCGTACAGGTCGACGTGGACGACGGTGGTGCCGGCGTCCTCGAGTTCGGCGCCGACCCGGTGCAAGATGCTCGTCTTGCCGAACCGGCGCGGGCCGAGCAGCGCGGTGACCCGGCGGGCCGTGACCCGCTCGATCAGGTCGGTGACGAGATCGTCGCGACCCTGCACGTGGCGGGCGTCGAGCGGCCCCTGGAACGGGAACGGCGATTCCTCCATGTCTCAACTGTACGCACAGGGGTAGGGCAGAGCTACGTCAGGAAGTAGGTGCTGGCTACGTCTGCACGTACCTGTCACGCCGTGAGCAGGGAGGTTGCGGCTGACGAACATTTGTTCGATACTCGCGATCTTGGGTTTCAACAATCCGTCGTGGAGCTGGAACGAGCTCGAAGCCGAGCTGTCCGGACGCAACGCCCGGTTGCGTCGCGATGGTCGCGCGCCCGGGTCGCTGTCGTGGAACGCCGGCGGCGACTCGCCCGCCTGGGGACGCAAACGTCAGGCGTTCGAACCCTCCCTGACACGGACCGCCGGTGCCGTGCCGTACGCCGAACTGCACTGCCACTCGAACTACTCGTTCCTCGACGGTGCGTCGCACCCCGAGGAGCTGGCGACCGAAGCCGCCCGGCTCGGGCTCGAGGCGCTGGCGCTGACCGACCACGACGGGTTCTACGGCGTCGTCCGCTACGCCGAGGCGGCCCGTGCGGTCGGGCTCCCGACCGTGTTCGGGGCCGAGATCACCCTCACACCGGGCCTCGGTGTCGACCAGCACGTCGCCCGCGCCGAGGGCGACACCTTGTTCCAGGTCGACACCGGTGAACTGCCCGACGCCCACGCGCCCGACCCGCACGGCACCCACCTGCTGGTGTTGGCCGACGGGCCGACCGGATACGCCCGGCTGGCGCGAGCGCTGAGCAACGGCCACCTGGCGGGGGAGAAGGGGGCGCCGCAGTTCACCTTCGCCGACGTCGCCGACCAGGTCGCCGGCAATTCATGGGTGCTCACCGGCTGCCGCAAGGGGGCCGTGCCGAAGGCGCTCGTCGACGCGGGCCCGTCGGCGGCGCGACGCGAACTCGAACGGTTGGTGAGTGCGTTCGGGCGCGACCGGGTCCTCGTCGAACTGTGGGACCACGGCGACCCGCTCGACACCGCCCGTAACGACGCCCTGGCCGAACTCGCCCATCGGGTCGGGGTCGAGTGCGTGGCGACCAACAACGTCCACTACGCCACCCCGTCGCAGCGCAAGCTGGCGACCGCCATCGCCGCCGTGCGCGCCCGGCGCAGCATGGACGAACTCGACGCCTGGCTGCCCGCCTGTTCGGGAGCCCACCTGCGATCGGGAGCCGAACAGCTCCGCCGGTTCGCCCGCTACCCGGGCGTCGTCGAACTCGCCGCCGAGATCGGCCGGGCCGCAGCGTTCGACCTGTCGCTCGTCGCACCCGACCTGCCGCCGTTCCCGTGCCCCACGGTCGACGGACGACCGCTCACCGAGATGGAGTACCTCCGCCACATCGCCGAAGAGGGCGGCCGCCGGATGTACGGCGAACGACCGAACGCCCACGAGGACCTGAGCCGACGGGCGCGGGCCTGGCAGACGATCGACCGCGAACTCGACATCATCGAACAGCTCGGCTTCCCCGGCTACTTCCTCGTGGTGTGGGACCTCGTCGAGTTCTGCCGTCGCAACGACATCTACTGCCAGGGACGGGGGAGTGCCGCCAACTCGGCGGTCTGCTACGCACTCGGCATCACCAAGGCCGACGCCGTCTCGCTCGGCCTGCTGTTCGAACGGTTCCTCTCGCCGGAACGCGACGGCCCGCCCGACATCGACATCGACATCGAGAGCGACCGCCGCGAGGAGGTGATCCAGTACGTGTACGAGCGCTACGGACGCCACCACACGGCCCAGGTCGCCAACGTCATCACGTACCGCGCCCGTTCGTCGATCCGCGACATGGCCAAGGCGCTCGGCCACTCGACCGGCCAGCAGGACGCCTACGCCAAACAGATCGACGGGTGGGGCGGCGTCGAGGCCACCCGCGCCCAACCCGACTGCACGATCCCCGAACCGGTCCTCGATCTCGCGGCCGAGATCGAGGACGCTCCCCGCCACCTCGGCATCCACTCGGGCGGCATGGTCATCTGCGACCGACCGGTGATCGAGGTGTGCCCGGTCGAATGGGGGCGCATGGAACGCCGCAGCGTGCTGCAGTGGGACAAGGACGACTGCGCCAACGCCGGCCTCGTCAAGTTCGACCTGCTCGGCCTCGGGATGCTCTCGGCGCTCCACTACGCCGTGGATCTCATCCGCGAGCACCGCGGCTACGACGTCGACCTCGCCACCATCCCGCAGGAGGACGAGGTGTACGCCATGCTGTGCCGCGCCGACACCGTCGGGGTGTTCCAGATCGAGTCGCGCGCCCAGATGGCGACCCTGCCACGACTCAAGCCGCGCCGCTTCTACGACCTCGTCGTCGAGGTCGCCCTCATCCGCCCCGGACCGATCCAGGGCGGGTCGGTGCACCCGTACATCAAGCGTCGCAACGGCCAGGAGCCGGTCACCTACCTCCACCCGCTGCTGGAGAACGCACTGGGCAAGACGCTCGGGGTGCCGCTGTTCCAGGAGCAGCTGATGCAGATGGCGATCGACGTCGCCGGGTTCACCCCGGCCGAGTCCGACGAGTTGCGCCAGGCGATGGGGTCGAAGCGATCGGCGGCGCGGATGGAGCGGCTGCGCGAACGGCTGTATGCGGGGATGGCGGAGCGAGGCATCACCGACGACGTCGCCGACGAGATCTTCCACAAGATGAAGGCGTTCGCGAACTACGGCTTCCCCGAGTCGCACTCGGTCAGTTTCGCCTACCTCGTCTACGCCTCGTCGTGGATCAAGTACCACGAACCGGCGGCGTTCTGCGCCGCGCTGATCAACGCCCAGCCGATGGGGTTCTGGTCGCCGCACACCCTGGTGCAGGACGCCCGCCGGCACGGTGTGGCCGTGCGGACCCCCGACCTCAACGCATCGCTCGCCGCGGCGACGCTCGAGGACGGCGGCGACTCGGTCCGGCTCGGCATCGGGTCGATCCGCGGCATCGGCACCGATCTCGCCGAACGGATCGAAGCCGAACGTGTCGGACACGGCGACTACGCCTCGCCCGAGGATCTCGTGCGGCGCGTGCCCGATCTCACCACCGCTCACCTGGAGGCGATGGCGACCGGTGGGGTGTTCACCGAGTGCTTCGGCCTCGACCGTCGGGAGGCGCTGTGGGCGGCCGGTGCCGTGTCGCAGTCTCGCCCCGGACGGCTCCCCGGCATCGTGACCGGTGAGCGGGCGCCGCATCTACCCGGCATGACCCCGGTCGAGGAATCGGTCGCCGACCTGTGGGCCACCGGCGTGTCGCCCGACGGCCACCCGACCCGCTTCCTGCGTGAGCGCCTCGACGAGTTGGGTGTCGTCACCTCCACCGGACTGTGGGAGTGCGAGCCCAAGAGCCGGGTCACGATCGCCGGTGTGGTGACGCACCGGCAGCGCCCGATGACCGCACAGGGGGTCACGTTCCTCAACCTCGAGGACGAAACGGGCCTGATCAACGTCGTCGTGTCGAAAGGCTGCTGGGCGCGGTTCCGCACCGTGGCGCGCAGCGCGACGGCGATGGTGATCCGCGGGCGGCTCGAGCGCTCGGAAGGGGTGATCAACGTCGTCGCCGAACACCTCGCCCCACTGGCGACGGCGGCGTCGACCCCGAGCCGCGACTTCCGGTGAGGCTGGTCAGGTGAGCGCGTCGATCACGCGCCCGGCAGCACGCTGCGACGCCTGGACGATCGCCGCGGCGTCGCCGTGTTCGGCCCCGAAGACCGTGAGGGTCGCGGCGTTGCCGATGTCGAACACCCAGACCTGGACGCCCGACGCCCGCACGTAGGTGCTGGCGGTCGTGGCCTCGGTGGCGACCCGGGCGAGCTGGGTCGACAGACCGAGCGCAGCCGCGCCCATCGCCGCGACGGTGCTCGGTTCGGCATCGATGTCGTCGAGACGGGCGGCCAGCGGATGACCGTCGGCCGACCCCAGGACTGCGCCGCGCACGTGCGCCGTCGTGCCGACGAACTCGTCGACGATCCGGTCGATCTCGGCCTGCTCCCCGCTCACCCCACCAGTATCCCAGAAGGATCAGTCGCTGATGTCGATGGGAGCGGGGGGTGGGCCGTCGGTGAGGAGGGTGCGGAGGTGCGTCGTGAGGCGGTTCGGGATGCACGATTCGGGGGAGGCGTCGAGCTCGTCGACGGTCCACCAGCGGACGTCGTGCAGGAACTCGGCGCGCATCTGCTCCCAACCGATCGCCGGCACCGGGTCGAAGTGGCCGACCCGCACCAGGAAGTAGCGCTCGCGTTGGCCGTCGTGGCCGGTCAACATCGGGAACAGATGGCGACGGTCCCACACGTGCGGGCCGATCGTGGCGCCGGTGAGACCGAGTTCCTCGTGCAGCTCCCGATGCAAACCGGTGATGTGGTCCTCACCCGGATCGAGGCCACCGCCGGGCGTGCCCCAGCGGACGTCGCCGCTCGGGAAGACGTATTTCACCATCAGGAGCCGGTCGTCCTCGTCGACGACCAGGCCGCGGGTCGCCTCCCGCCAGTTCGGTTCGGTCATCGCTCGCCGATCGACGCGTCGTCAGTCGCCGGGCGTGTCACGGAGGCCGTCGTTGAAGACCTTGTACATCTCGTAGATCTCCTTGCACGCCTGGCACACCGGCAGCTGCTTCGGATCGCGGGCCGGCACCCACACGTGGCCGCACAGCGCCTCGATCGGTGTGCCGTTGATGCGGGCCTCGAGCACCTTGGCCGTGGCCGACTCACCTGGCTCGACCTTGACGATGTGGGCGACGACCGGCTCACCGGTCTCGGTGTCCTGGTCGACCTCGGGGATGACCTCGGCGGGCATCGTCTGCAACTCCGACATGCGTCCCAGTGTGCCACCGATCGGTACGGTCGTGACCGTGACGAGCTACCGCGACCTCGCCTCGGCGATCGAGCCGACCGGCATGGTGGCGCGCGGCGGCTTCGCCGTCGGGCCGGACGATCCGGTGCCCGTGCTCGCCGACGGGCGTCGTCCGGCGACCGTGGTGATCGTCGGCAACGTCGGCGGCACGATGTGGCCGATCTTCCGGGCCGAGGAGCGCGACGAGCCCGATCCGCTCGACGCCTGGACCCGCCGTCGGCTCCGACCGATCGCCGAACGGTTCGGTGCCGAGTTCGTGCACCCGAGCGACGAACCGTTCCAGCCGTTCCAGCGCTGGGCGCAGCGAGCGAGCGACGTGTGGCAGTCGCCGATCGGGCTGCTCGTCCACCCGACCGACGGCCTGTGGCACGCCTTGCGCGGCGCGTTCCTGTTCGCCGATCCGGTCGAGGGGCTCCCGCCGACCGGCGTGGCGACGTCGCCGTGCATCGGCTGTGACGCGCCGTGCCTGACGACGTGTCCGGTCGACGCGTTCACCGCCGACGGCTACGACCACGTGTCGTGCCGTGTGCACGTGCGGTCGGGTGACGAACCGGTGTGTCTCGAGGCGGGCTGCGCCGCACGGCGCGCCTGCCCGGTCGCGGCCGACGGCTTCTACGACCCCGACCAGATGCACTTTCACATGCGCGCCTTCGTCGGCTGGTGACGCGTCAGGTGGTCACCCACATGACGTCGACGCCGAGCCGTTCGTAGGTCTCGATCGCTCGCTCGTCGCGGGTCAGGAGCGAGGCGCCGTGGTGGGCGGCCGTCGCGCCGATGACGGCGTCGTACGTCGAGCCACCACGGACCCGGGCGATCACGAACCGGTCGAGCGCATCGGCGATCTCGTCGGACGGGAGCGTCAGGGTCGCCGACGCATACGTCCGGATCGCAGCGCTCGCCTGCACCGGCGGCACCGTGTACGGCTGGGGGAGGCGAGTGAGCACGGCGTACGTCTCGACCAGGGCGTGGCCGATCGCCGCGTCGACCAGCCCGGCCGACTCGTGGCAGGCGGTGTGGAACTCGTGGTTCCCGACGAGCGCCGGGACGAGCACGCTGGTGTCGGCGGCGATCATCGCCGGATGCCGTCGAGCACGTCACGGACGATGTCGTCGCCGAGGGGCGGCAGATCGGCGTCCTCGTCGGCGACGATGACGGCGCGGCCGTCGCGCTCTTCGACTCGCTTGCGCACCGTCGGGGGTGCGATCACGAGCGCGCCGTCGGTCAGCTCGATCTCGACCTCGCCGCCGTCGGCCATCCCGATCCCGTCACGCAGCGGTTTCGGGATCACCAGTCGTCCGGCAGCATCGATGGTTGCTCGCATGGTTCGAGCCTGGCAGAACTGCTACCAGACGTCAACCAGTGCCGGCTCGCAGCGGTTCGTCAGCCGACGAGGTCCTGCGCGATGCCGATCCAGAACTCGGTGGCGAGGGCGAGGCTCTCGACGTCGATCCGTTCGTCGTGGCCGTGGAACCGGTTGCCGAACGTGGCGAAGTCCATCGAGGGCGAGAACAGGCCGGCACCGTACGCCACCCGGCCACGCTGACGGTAGAAGCGGGCGTCGGTGCCGCCCACCACGAGACCGGGGACCAAGGTGGCGTCGGGGTAGACGATCTGGGTCCGCTTGCTGATCGTGTCCCACAGGTCGTTGTCGGTCGGCGACTCGGTGGCGACGCCCACCTGGAGGTCGGTCACGTCGACGTGGGGTGCGAGGTCGCCGAGCGCGTCGTCGAGCATCGCCTTCACGTCGTCGTACGAGGTGCCGGGCACCGTGCGGATGTCGACCTCGACGTCGACGGTGTCGGGGATGACGTTCGTCTTCTGGCCGCCCTCGGCGACGTTCGGCGAGATCGTCGTGTGGGTCAGCGCATGGCACATGCGCGCCTGCGGGACCGGCAGGGTCGAGATCGCGTCGTAGACCCGCTCCGGGTCGAGCATGGCCGCCTTGAGATCGGCCGGGATCGACAGCGAGTCGACGAAACCGGTCCACGTCGGGCCCAGCCGCGGGTTCGGCCGGTACTCCGACAGTCGGCGCACCACCTCGGCCGCCTTCACCAGGGCGTTGTCGGCGCCGAACGGCATCGACCCGTGGCCGGGGGTTCCGCTGACGCGGAGCCGGCGCCACGCCAGACCCTTCTCGCCGATGTTGACCGTCACGTGTCGGTGCCCGTGATCGTCGACCGTGGACCAACCACCGAGCTCGGTCAGGCAATAGTCGGCGTCGATCGCCTCCGGATGGTGCTCGAACATCCACTCGGCGCCCCAGGTGCCGCCGGCCTCCTCGTCGGCGACGCCGAAGTAGATGAGGTCGCCCTTCGGCCGGAACCCGCTCCGGGCGAGGTCGCGGAACGCGACCGCCATCGACGAGGTGAGGTTCAACATGTCGATCGCGCCCCGGCCCCACACCTCCTCGACGCCGTCGGCGTTGCGCACCAGTTCGCCACCGAACGGATCACGGCTCCAGCCGTCGGGGCTGACCGGCACCACGTCGGTGTGACCCATCAGGCACAGTGACGGTGCGTCGGGGTCGGAGCCCTCGATCCGCGCGACGACCGAGGCACGGCCCTCGACGGCCTCGAACCGCTGCACGTCGAGCCCGGCACCTTCGAGGAAGTGTTGGAGCGTGTCGGCGTTGCGGGTCTCCTCGCCCGACTCGCGCGTGCCGTCGTTGACGCACGCGTTCTGGATCATCGTCTGCAGCAGTTCGACGGTCTCGGCGGTGAGGGCACGGTCGGTCATGGCGTCACCCTAGGCACGGGCCGGCGCCGGTGCGGTGCCGGTCCGTCGGCTGAGGCTGCGCTGATCCTTGACCGAACCTGCACTGGTCGCCACGTGCGATTGTGCGTACACTGCTCCAGATGACGACCCTTTGGTACAGCCTCGCTGCCGTCCTCGGACTGGCTGCCGTGGCGACCGCACGTGGGCCGCAGGCCGAGCCGATCAAGGTTCGGGTGCGTCGCTCGCGTCGACTTCGTCGCTGAGCGGCCGCATCGCCGCGAGCTCGGCGGTGAGGTTCGCGCGTGCCCGCTTCTCCCAACGCTCCAGGCCGAGCGACGGAGGGAAGATCGACGGCCGGTCGAGCATCGACCGCACGAACGCCGTTCGTCCTGCACGCCACGACGCGTCGTCGAGGTGGCCGTACTCCTTGCGCACGTTGCGGACGTAGTCGCTGTATGCCCCCGGTTCGGCGGCCAGGACACCGAGGTCGGCCGCCAGCATCACGCACGTCGCCCGATCGGAACACTCGGCCCCGTGATCGGCCGTGGCTTCGATCATCGCCGCGGCCCGTTCGGTCGGTTCGGGTGGCCAGCCCAGATCGGTGAGCGCCCGTCGGGCCATGGCGGCGCTGGCGGTCTCGTTGTCGGAGGCGGTCGGGTCGTAGACGACGTCGTGGAAGAACGCGGCCGCTGCGACGATGTCGAGGTCGGCGTCGGTCACGCCCGCCGCGGGAGCGAGCGTCCGGATGTGCTGGACGACCCACCGGAGGTGCCGGGCCGTGTGGTAGTGCCGACCGTCGGCGCGGTAGGCGCCCATGACCGTGTCGAACCAGTGCTCGGCGTCGGCGCCGATGCCGACGTGGCGCGACCAGGCGAGGTGGAGCTCTCGCTCGTCGCCACTCATGGACACCAGTGTGGCAGGCTCGGAGCCCGTGACGATCCTGATCGACGAAGCCCGCTGGTGGTTCCGCGGCCGGAAGTGGTGCCATCTCGTCAGCGACGAGTCGCTCGACGAACTCCACGCCTTCGCCGACGCCAACGGCATCCCGCGCCGAGGGTTCCAGGGTGACCACTACGACATCCCCGACGAGTACCGCGCCGAACTGATCGACAACGGGGCCACGGTGGTCGAGAGCAGGGAGCTCGTCCGCCGGCTGCGAGCGGCCGGCCTGCGACTCACGCCGAGCGAGCGTCGAGCCCACGCCAGCGCGGCGGCGCACCCACCAGATCACGCGGACAGCTGATCGTGCGGCCGAAGACGAACCATTCGACGAGTTCGACGCCGACCTGATCGGTCAGGTCGCACATCTCGAACCATCGGTCGGCGTCGCCCGGTTCGTCGCCGCCGGCAGCGGTTCGATCGGTCGCCACGAGGAGCGCGTCGAGACCGTTCTCGACCAGGGCCGGATGCGTGAGGCACTCCACGGCCCCGAGGACGTGATCGGGCTCGTCGGTACCGTCGACGGTCACGATGGAACGACCGCATCGCCGGTCGTCGAGCAGGACGATGATCGTCTCGTGGCGCCGGGGGACGGCGAGCGCCCGGCGGAACAGGGCGAGTGCGGTCGCCGGATCGACGATCGGGTCGACGTGGGCGCGTGGGAACCGGTGGATGCCGGTGGGTCGGGACATGATGACCTCGAACGGTGCGGGCCGGTGGGGCACCGGCGGTTGTCGAGGGGAAGTCGGTACGAGGCACCCTACGGAAGGGGTGTCACAACGCGAGCCGCCGGCGTGGATCGACCCGGCTCGCCGACGTGATCTCGGGGTACGGTGGCGCCATGGCCAAGGTGACCATCTACCACAACCCCAATTGAAACTCGTCGAGCAATGCCGTGCGCATTGCAGAGGAGCTCGGGGTCGACGCCGACATCGTCGTGTATCGCAAGAACCCGCCCGACGAGGCGACCTTGCGCGACATCATCGCCAAGCTCGAGGACCCGCCGACCGACCTGGTCCGGCGAGACAGCCTCTTCAAGAAGCTCGAGCTCACCGACGACGACGTCCGGACGGTCGATCAGATCGTCCAGGTGATCCTCGACAACAAGATGATCATGCAGCGCCCCGTCGTCGTCACCGACGACACCGCCATCATCGGCCGCCCCAAAGAGCGCGTCGCCGAACTCCTGTCCTGACGCGAACGGGCCGCCGACTCGCGTCTGCGGCCCGGTTCGAC
>JBPEWX010000020.1:0-2192 GCA_052032235.1 Ilumatobacter sp.
GCGACCGTCGGACTCCTCGCAGCACTCCACCAGCGGGAGCAGACCGGCGAGGGTCAACACGTCGAGGTCGATCTGATGTCGTCGGCGCTGTCGGGGCTGGTCAACCACACGGCGGCGTACACGGCGGCGGGCGTGGTGCCGATGCGGATGGGCAACAACCATCCGAGCGTGTACCCGTACGAGCCGCTGCCCACCGCCGACCGCGACATGATCATCGCGGCGGCGAACGATCGTCAGTTCCGAACGCTGTGCGAGGTACTCGGGATTCCCGACGTCGCCGACGACCCCCGCTTCCTCACCAATGGCGACCGAACGGTGAACCGTGATGCGCTGCGTCCGCTGCTGGTCGAGCCGATGGCGTCGTGGTCGGCCGACGACCTGTTCGACGCGCTGAGCGCCCGCGGCGTGCCGTGCGGACCGATCAACACCGTTGGCGAGGGCGTCGAGTTCGCCGAGCGGATCGGGCTCGAGCCGCGGGTGACGCTGGGTGAGGGCGACGGAGCGGTCGACCTCGTCCGCAACCCCATCCGCTTCAGCGCCGCCGCCCCGCAGTACACCCTCCCGCCCCCGACCCTCGGCCAACACACCGACGACATCAAAACCTGGCTCCGCACCTGACGACGAATGGTGTCGGATCCGTTGCGTCGTCGGGTCCTGCCGGGATCACCTCGGCGCGGCGACGCAACGGATCCGACACCGTTCGTCGCTACTGGACCGTGGGGAGGATGGCGGTGGCGACTTCGGCGGGGCGTTCCTCGTGGGAGAAGAGGCTGGCGTCGTCGATCACGGTGAGGCGGGCGTCGGCCAGGGTGTCGACCATCTCGCGGGCCGCAGCGACGGGGAAGAACGGGTCGTGCTCACCCCACACCAGATGGACCGGCACGTCGATCCGACGATGGACGTCGGCGAGCTCGTTCACGTACCGGGCGTCGAACGAGTCGAGCAGACGGATGGCCGCGCCGAGCGCGACCGGGTCGGTGTGGAGCGGTTGCAGGAAGAACTCGTCGAACTCGCCGTCGAGCAGGTCGTTGTCGACGAAGGCGCCGCCGAGCACGAGCGGGAATCGGCGGAGCCGCCGCTGACCGACGAGCCAGCCGAGCACCTTGCCGTAGCCGGGGAGATGGCGTCCGTAGAGGAACGTCTTGAACCGCCAGGTGAACCCGGCGGGCTGCTCGGTGTCGATCATCACCATCGACCGCACCCGTGTGTCGCCGGCCAGCGCGTGCCGGGCGATCATGCCGCCACTGTCGTGCCCGACGACGGCGACGTCGGTCAGGCCGAGCTCGTCGACGACCCGGCGGACCGCTTCGATGTGACCGTCGATGCTGACCGGCGTGCGTTCGTCGTACTCGCTGGAGCCGGCGCCGACGAGATCGATCACGTGGCAGGTGACGTGCTCGGCCAGGTGAGGGAGCAGCGTGCGATACGTCGCGCCGCTGACCGGCCAGCCGTGCACGAACAGGACGTCGGGGCCGGTGCCCACGGTGCGGATGGCGACCTTGCCGGCTCCGACGTCGATCATGCGGTCGGGGGCACGGCGGAACAGGTCGGCGGCTTCGGCGGCGGTGAGGGTCATGGCGGTCTCCGTCAGGTTGTAGTGATGACTACAAACCTATCTGTAGTGATCACTACGGTCAACCCCGTTACGATCGAACCGTGTCCCCGAGTCGCAAGCACAGCCGTGACGAGATCCTCGCCGCTGCCGTCGAGACGGCCTTCGACGGTGGGCTCAGCCAGCTGAGCTTCGGGCGCGTCGCCCGGCGGCTCGGCATCGCCGACCGGACGGTCGTCTACTACTTCCCCACCATCGGCGACCTGATCACGAACGTCGTGGTCATGCTCGGCCTGCAGCTCCAGGCCACGCTCGAACCGGCCTTCGAGGGCGGCGCCGCCGACCCGATCGAGCTCGTCCGACGGGCCTGGCCGGCGCTCACCAACCCCGAGGCCGACGCGACCTTCGGCCTGTTCTTCGAGGCGAACGGGCTGGCGGCGGCGGGCCGGTCACCGTACGACGCAATCGTGCCTCGACTGGTCGAGGGTTGGATCGACTGGGCGACGAACTACTTCACCGGCCCGGTCGACGGCCGCCGTGCCGACGCCGAAGCCGCCATCGCCCTCCTCGACGGCGTCCTGCTCCTCCGCCAACTCGCCGGCCCCGAACCCGCCGACCGAGCCGCCGCCCGCCTCGGCAT
>JBPEWX010000200.1:0-4420 GCA_052032235.1 Ilumatobacter sp.
CCACGCCCCGTCACCACCACCTCGGTCACCGAACCACCAGCCACACGACCCGCACCCAAGAACTTCCCATCCACCGTCGAGTTCCCCGACCGAGTCTCCAACAACCGAGCCGGCGACACCGGCACGATCTCGGCGTCGGGGTCGGGGTCGGGACCCGGACCACCGGTGGTGGGTACGCCCGCCGGGATGGCGATCATCTCGGCGACGTAGTGGCGGTGCTGCAACGGCGCGGTGAACGTCAGCGGTGACACGTTCGCGATCGTCGCGAACTCCTCACCAGGGCCACCCGGGTCGACGACGACTCGATCTCCCGGCTGGAACCAGTGAGATCCCGTGGCGTTCATCTCGGCGAGCGAGAGCACGTCGACGGTGGTCGCACCGGCCTCGGTCGGGCTGCCGAGGTAGGTGAACGGGACGAACTCGAGCGTGCCGTCGTCGCCGAGCGCCTCGCCGACCGAGACCTCGACCCATCGCCCGCCCGAGCGCCCGACGACGTCGGGCTCGGCGTACCCGGCTCCGACGACGTCGGCGAGTGCGGCGTCGATGTCGTCGCCGACGTCAGCGGCTGCGGCGCGTTCGGCCAGATCACCGACCGACGTCGCGGTGTCCGGCGCAGATCCCGGGCTACCGGGCTGCCGATACTGCTCCAGCGTGCCGTCATCCGACGACCGGAACAGTTGGCCGTCTTCGAAGAAGTCGCTCTTGACGGCGTTCGACGTGAGACCGTTCACGAGCTTGGCGATCGTCTCGGGCGATGCGATGGCCGCATCGGGTGAGACCTCCTTGCTCGGGAACAGCGCGAGCAGGTCGTCGAGCGAAAAGCCCTTCGACGGGCGCGGCGGCGACAGCGTCTCCGACAACGCTCCCTCGAGCATCGTCTGCTTCGCCGCGACCTGTCCGACGTTCTCGAGCCGTGACAACGCAGCGTTGAAGTAGGTCGTGACGAGGCGCCCCGTCGGCGTGGTCGCCAGCAGCGTTTCTCCGCCCGGCCCGTTCAGACCAGCGGCCAAGTGCTTCATACGAGACGGGTCGTCGAACGTGAACGACTCGCCGTGCTGCATGCCGAGGAGCGACCGCAGCTTCTCGTAGATCCGCTCTCGCTTGACGAGGTCGGTGATGACGGTCCCGTCGGCATTGAAGATCGCGAGGAAGTCGATGTCGCCCGTGATGTCGAGGATGCCGTACGGACCGTTCATCTGGAGCCGGAAGCCCCGCCGGGCGAACGGGCGACTCGGATCACCGGCTCGCCCGGGCACGTCGATCCGGCTGATGTGGGCCGAACGACGTTGGTCGACGTCGTTCATCGCCGGATGCATGCCCTGCTTCTGCTGGTAGAAGCCCACGTCGATGCCGGTTTCCTGATACGCCTTGAACTTCTTGAGGTTCTTCGGCCATTCGTCGAGGCGGGTCTCGAGTCGGGACCGGACGGCGGCCCGCATGTCGCGGGAGTAGGCCGAACCACCGGTCAGGTCGGGGAACGTGTCGAGGTAGGCCTCGATGGCCGATGCCCGTTCGGCCGACTTCGCCGGGTGCCACGGAACCGGGGGTTCGAGCAGGTACACCTTGCCGTTCCATCCGCTCGGATAGCCGAGGTACTTCACGTCGAGGTCACTGACGCCCTTCAGCGGCACACTGCCGGGTTTGGGATAGGCCAACCGTTTGGCGATCAGCTCGGCGGCGATCGGGGCGCGCGAGCGGAACGCCGCGATGATGCCTTCGTCCTTGGCGATCTGGAGCAGCTTGTCGAGTTCCTGCTTGGCGATGCCGTACGAGTCGCGCCAGACGATCGGGGCGTCGGTGACGTCGAGCCCGGACGGCAGGACGCGCTCTTCCGGAACGGCGCGTGCGCCCTTGGTCGTGATGACGTCCTCGACGTCGACCAGGGCCTTCTGGAGCTGATGGTCGAGCGCATTGCGGGCGGTCGACTCGAGCGACTGCTCGGCGCCGGCTGCCACCAGCATCGACTTCTTCAGGGTCCGCGCCGCGACGAGCGCCTCGAGCGCCATGTCGCCGTTCTCGCCGACCGTCTCGGCCATCTCACCGAGGATCTGCTCGGTCGTGCCGGTGGTCCAGAGCACCTCCTGGCGTTGGAAGAAGCGGTCCATCGCAGGAATGACCGATTCGGCGGTGATCGTGAAACCCTCCAAGGCGACGTAGCCCGTGTCCCGCAAGGCCGCGAGATCGATGGCGATCTCCTGCGCCAGGCGGTTCCATGCGGCGTCGTCGCCGGCGAGCGCGCGAAGGGTCTGCTGAGCCCCCCACATCCCGGCGACGAGTGTGCCCCACGTCGCCTGGTTGATGTAGTAGATGCCCTGGGCGATCATCACGCCCATCTGGCAGAAGCCGGTGACCATCGAGACCAGACCGGCGGCGAGCTTGCAGCCGATGAAGGCGAACATGATCACGTCATCGCTGCAGGCCCAGTTCGACACGGCCTCGGGTTCGGGTTGCTTGGCGGGCAGGCCGGCGAACAGCGAGGCCGAGTAGCCGTCCTCCTCGAGCACGTGGACGGTGGCGGGATCGACCTCGACCCACCGGTTCGAGTCGTTGCGCGTCGAGACGACGACGTCGTATTCCACGCGCGCCACCGAGTAGCGCTCGATCGCCGTCGTCTGGAGGATGGCGTCGAGGTCGATCGACTCGCCGGGAGCGAGTTGGTACATGATCGCTCCGGAGGGGGTCGCGCCGCCCGGCGTCGTGAAGTAGCCGCCTCCGGCGTTCGCCTCCACCTTCGGGAACACGGCGAACGACACATCGATCGGGTCGGGGGTCGTGTCCGACACGTTGCGGAAGTTGCCGTTGACGCGAACGACCTTGCCGGCCTCGTATGCCTGCGGTTCGAGATCGAATCGGGCCTCGAGGACGACGGACGTGAACACCTTGATGTCGTCGTCACCCGATCCGGTCACGAGCGCACCGTCGAGCGAGCCGGTGGCGAACGCCTCGATCGTCGCGTCGACCTCGTCGTCGGCGCGGTACGTCCACTCACGCGTGACCGTGGCTCCGGCGGCGAGGCTGGTCGGCCAGGCCTCGGGCGGCGGGTCCTGCGCGAACAGGCGCACCTCGGGGCGCTCGGGGTCGTTCGACTCGAGGTCGAGCGGGTCGACGACCAGATCGGTCACCGGGTGGTCCGTGCTGACGTTCTCGATCTCGACGGTGACGGTGACGTCGTTGTCCTCCGGCGTGATCTCACCGTCGTCGTTGTTGTCCTGGTCCAGCTGGAACGAGGGGGGATCGAGCGTGACGGTGATCGCGAGACCGGACACGGCCCCCTCGAACTCGCCCGTCTCCTCGACCGGGCCCTCGGCGTTCGTGCCCGCCCACGTACTGCGCACGGTGAACCGGCCACCCTCGACCGCACGAACCGGGATGTCGTACGTGGTCGTCGTGCCGGGCGTGTAGGTGGTCGGTGCGACGACGAGCGGATCGTCCACGAGTTCGAGCTGCGAGGGCAGGTCGAGGACGTCACCGACCGGCGCCACACCGGCGACGTCGCCGACGCCGTCGGTCGCCGCGACGCGAAGCTGGACGGTGAACTCGTCCCCCTTCGAGAACCGGTTGCCGGTGCCCTCACCGGTGAAGATCGCATCGGGATTGGTGAGCGACACGGCCAGCGTCGTGGCGTCGACCGAGACCTCGCGAGCGGTCGAGTCGGACCGACCGTCGGCACCACGCATGGTGAGCGTCACCGTGTAGTCGCCGGGCTGGGCGTACTCGTGGGAGGGGCTGACGGCCTCGGACGTCGAACCGTCGCCGAAGTCCCACTCGTAGCCGACCGTCGTGTCGGCGAACTCGACCGAGTTGTTCGTGAAGCTGTGGATGCCGTGTTCGACGTGGGTGACGTCGAACTCGGCGTGGGCGGCCATCGTGCCGCTGACCGGCAGCCAGCCGTACTCGGTCCTGGTCTCGAGGGTGGCCCACGACTCGTCGCAGCCGTACCCGCCCCCCGGCTCGATGCACTCTCGCACGGAGGTCCTGACCAGGAAGAACGTGGGACCGTAGAGGTTGTCGATCGTGACGGTGTCCGGCACCTGGTACTCGCACAGCGAGAGGACGGCCGCCCGCACCACCCAGAAGGTCTCCTGCGTGCCGCCACCCGCGGCGTAGGTGCTCCCGAGACTGCCGCTGCAACTCCCCTGCCGTTGCGCGGTCCATCCCGACACCGATCCACTCGAACTCAACGGCGGACATGATCGAACCGCCGTGGGGTCACCGTTCTCGAGGTAGACACAGCGCGAGATGCTCGGTGCGCTGAGGCTGTAGTAGCACCCGGTCGAGACGTAGCTGAAGCACGGCGCCAGCCCGTTGGGCGCGCTCCGGACGACGAAGGTGCTGCCGGACGCGAAGTCTCCACTGATCATGGCGCCGAACGCGTCCGGTGCACAGCCGAGCCCCTCGGTTCCCCCGTCCTCGACGACAC
>JBPEWX010000201.1:0-2457 GCA_052032235.1 Ilumatobacter sp.
ACGCAACGGATCCGACACCTTGCGTCGTGGCGCGACCGGGGTTCGTTGCGCGCGGGGCGTGATCTGGCTGTCACGGTGACGTACGATGGGCGGGTGACCACGATCTTGCTGGTTGAGGACGACGAACGGATCAGCGAGCCACTGCTGCGCGTGCTCGGTGGTGAGGGATACGAAGTCGTCCACACCTCGACCGGTGGTGACGGGCTCGCAGCCGTCGAGAGCCGTTCACCCGATCTCCTGCTGCTCGACCTGACGCTGCCCGACATCGACGGGCTCGACGTCTGCCGCAAGGTTCGCGAGGAGCGTCCCGAGCTGCCGATCATCATGCTCACGGCCCGCGCCGAGGAGATGGACATCATCGTCGGGCTCGGCGCCGGCGCCGACGACTACGTGCCCAAGCCGTTCCGGCTCGCCGAACTCGTCGCCCGGATCAAGGCCCGTCTGCGCGTCGCCCAGGTCGCCCATCAGATCCCGCGCGAACTCACCGGTGGCCCGCTGCGCGTCAACACCGAGTCGCGTCGTGCCTACCTGAACGGCGAAGAGCTCGAACTCACCTCGAAAGAGTTCGACCTGCTGGCGTTGCTGATGAGCAAGCCCGACGCCACCTTCACGCGTGAGCAGATCATGTCGACGGTCTGGGACGAGAACTACTGGGGTTCGACCCGCACGCTCGACACGCACATCTCGACGCTGCGCCGCAAGATCGGCGACGACTCCGATCCGCCCACGCTGATCGTGACGGTGCGCGGCGTCGGCTTCCGCTTCGAGGGGTAGCCCCCACCGGCCATGCGCCGCCGCCTCGTCGTCTCCACGATCGCGATCGTCCTCGTCGTGCTCGGCACGCTCGCGCTCCCGGTCGGCATCATCGTCTACAACACGGCCGAGGATCAGCTCAACGCCACCCTCACCGACCAGGCCAACGCCGTCGCCGGTGACATCACCGAGAACGAGTTGCTCGGCAGGCCGACGAACTACGCCGAGCTCGAGAACAACCTGGGTCCGAACGAAGGGCTGGAGGTGTACGGGCCGCGCGGTGAGGTGCTGTACGACGAGCCGGCGGTCACCGACAATCCACGCCGGGCGTCCGCTCGCACCGTCGGAGGCCTGACCGTCACCGTGTCCACCTCGGCCGACCTGCTCGACGAGAACTTCCGCTCCCAGCTGCAGGTGCTCTTGCTCCTGGTGTTGGGTGCCGTGGCGGCAGCGGCCGGACTCGCAGCGGTGCAGGCGCATCAGCTCGCCCGCCCGCTCGAACGGCTGGCCCGCCGGGCCGGTGCGATCGGTGACGGCGACTTCTCACTCGGCCCGTTCGTGCGCACTCGGATCCCGGAGATCGACGGCATCGGCTCGGCGTTGGAGACCAGTTCGCAGCGAGTGCACACGATGCTCGCGAACGAGCGGCACTTCACCGCCGACGCCACCCATCAGCTCCGCACCGGCATCGCCGGCATCGCCATGCGGGTCGAGATCATGACGATGAATCCCGACCCGGACATCGCCAACGAGGCCCGCACGATCCTGGCCCAGACCGATCAGCTCAACGCGACGATCGACGAGTTGCTCGCCGCAGCACGCAACCGCTCGACGAGCGAACGTGGCGACTTCGATCTGGTCGCGCTCGTCGAGCACCACGTCGAGGAGTGGGAACCGCGTTACGCGACCGCACGTCGCCACATCGGCATGGTCGTCAGTTCGCCGGCGCCGCTGGTTCACGGCACCCGCGGTCTGGCCGGTCAGGTGATCGACGTGTTGATCGACAACGCGCTGCGTCACGGCGCCGGGTCGGTCACCGCCCTGATCGACGGTCCGAGCGTGACGATCATCGATCAGGGTTCGGGCGTCGACCCGGAACGGTTGAAGGTCTTGTTCGACGGCCCGGTCGACCCGGCCGCACGGCACGGCCGTGGCCTGTCGCTGGCGCGGCGGCTCGCGCAGGTCGACGGCGCGTCGCTCGACGTGGTGGGCAACCGCCCGCTGCGCCTCCGCCTCACCCTGCCGAGAGCCGACTCGGCCCCGACCGGCAACTGACGAACGGCGTCAGACGCACCGCTCGGTCGAGAAGGTGTCGCGGCCCCGACCGGGCTGACAGCGTTGTGTGGCGCTCGCGGTCATGACCTCGAACGACCGGCCGTCGATCTGTCCGATCTCCAACTCCCACCGGACGGCGGCGACGGAGTCGTCGAACAGGTTGGCGGTCGTGACGGTTGCCGACCACTCGCCCTCGTCGCGCCGGATGACGTCGATCGTCCGGATCTCGTTGACGTCGGGCGGCGGCGCGACGGCATCGACGAACTCGACCACCGACTCGACGGCGATCTCGCTGGTGTCGCCGACGTCGATCGAGCCGTCGGCACCGGTCGTGGTCTCCACGCTCCAGCGGTTGACGCCGTTCGCGAACGGATCGGCTCGCGCGAACCAGCCGTCCAGCTCGGGAACGTCGCCGACGAGGATGCGCCC
>JBPEWX010000202.1:0-3815 GCA_052032235.1 Ilumatobacter sp.
GGCAGACTCGTTCCATGGATCGGCTGACGAAACTCCTCCTCGATGCGCAGGCGGGCGACCGCGGCGCGCTCGAGCGGTTCGTCGCCGAAACCCACCGTGACGTCGTCGATCTGTGCCGCTACCTCGGCGACCGCGACAACGCCGACGATCTGGCCCAGGAGACGTATCAGCGTGCCGTGGCCTCGCTGCACCGGTACCGCGCCACGGGTCCGGCCCGCCACTGGTTGCTCACGATCGCTCGTCGGACGTGTGCCGACGCCACCCGTCGCCGATCTCGCCGCCGACGGCTCGACCAGCGTGTCGCCGCATGGCCCGACGAGGCCACCACGCGGCCCGACGACGAGCAGCCCGAGATCGACGAGCTGCTCGCACTGCTCGACGACGACCGTCGTGCTGCGTTCGTCCTGACCCAGCTCAGCGGGTTCCAGTACGACGAGGCTGCGGACATGCTCGGCGTGCCGATCGGTACGATCCGGTCACGGGTCGCCCGAGCGCGCGAGCAACTCCTCGTCGCGATGGCCCAGACCCGGGAACTCCCACCCACCGCCGAACGACCTGGAACCTGATGTCCACTCCCCGACGCGCCTGGCGCGCCGCCCTGCTGTTGCCCGTTGCCGCCCTCGCCCTCGCCGCCTGTGGCAGCGACGGCGACGGCCCCGCCCTGTCGGCCGCCGGTGAAGCCGGCCGCAACACCATGCGCACGAACGGGTGCGCTTCGTGCCACGGCGCCGACGGCCAAGGAGGCGTCGGACCGGCGTTCCAAGGCCTGTACGGCACCGAGGTCGAACTCGACGACGGCACCACCGTGGTCGCCGACGACGACTACCTGTACCGTTCGATCACCGAACCGGGCGCCCAGATCCATGCCGGATACCGGGTCCCGATGCCGACCAACGATCTGACCGACGCCGAGATCGCCGAGATCATCGACTACATCCGCGAGATCGGCCCCGACTCCACAGGCGACTCATGACCCGACCGACGTTTCGACGCCCGCTCGCACTCTGCACCGCCGCGATGCTGCTCGTCGCCGCCTGCGGCGGCGAGGAGGACGCGACCCTCACCGGCTACCAGCGCGAGCCGGCCCCCGACGTCGGCGAGATCACGCTCCCCGACGTCGCCACCGGTGACGAGGTCGCGTTGCAGGCCGACGAGGGCGAACTCCTCGCCATCTACTTCGGCTACACGCACTGCCCCGACTTCTGCCCGACCACCATGTCCGATCTCCGACTGGCCCTGCGGCGGATGGACGAGGACGACGCGGCCCGGGTCGACGTCGCGATGGTCACGGTCGACCCCGACCGCGATCTCGAGATCCTGCCGGAGTACGTCGGCGGGTTCTTCGAGGACGGCATCGCCCTCGGGACGACCGACGCGTCGGCCCTGGCGACGGCGGCGGCGCCGTTCGGGGTCACCTACGACGTCACGACGAACGACGAGGGCGAGATCGAGGTCGCCCACTCCACGGCGCTCTACGTCGTCGACGATCAGGGCAAGCTCGTCCTCACCTGGCAGTTCGGGGTCGAGATCGACGAGTTGAAGCAGGACCTCGAGATCCTCCTGGACGGATACTCGGCATGAGTTCGCGCGCTCGCCTCGTCGCCGTCCTGTTGCTGATCCCCGTCGTGATCGTCGGCGGGTTCCTCCTCGGCAGCCTGGGCGGCGACGACGATGCCGGTTCCGGCTCGGTCGAGGTCTCCGACGTCGACGACGGCGCCGAGTTCGCCGAGGACTTCGTCATTCCGGCCGGAACCGCAGACCGCATCGACGCCGGCGAAGAAGTCGAGATCGTGCCCCAGGAACTGGTGATGCAGACCGGCGAGTCGATCCGCATCGTCAACGAGGACGACGTCGGACACGTCGTCGGAGTGTTCTACGTCGGGGCCGGTGAGACCCTGACCCAACGATTCGACACCCCCGGCGAACTGAGCGGCGAGTGCAGCGTGCACCCGAGCGGTTCGTTCACGTTGCGGGTCGTCGAGGCGTGATTCGCGCCCTCGGCGCGTTCCTGGTCGCTGTGTTCGCGACCGTCGCCGCACCGTCGGCGGTTCACGCCGACGCTGCCGGACCGACCGACTACCTCACCGAGATCGTCGATGTCTCCCCGCAGTCCGATGCGATCGAGCTATCGGTCATCGGCGGTGACGCGTTCGTCCAACTGTCCGTCGCGCCGGGCCACGAGGTGATCGTCCTCGGGTACCGACCCGACCAGGAGCCGTATCTGCGTTTCGCCGCGGACGGGCTCGTCGAACGCAACACTCGCTCGTACGCCACGTACTACAACGAGAACCGCTACGGGACCGACGACATCCCCGACGTCGTCGACAACGACGCGACGCCCGAGTGGGAACGGGTCGCCGACGGCGGCACGTACGCATGGCACGACCACCGTGCCCACTGGATGTCGGACGAGCCGCTCGTCGGGCTCGACCCCGGGGAGTCGCTGCCTCGCGACGAGATCGTGCTGATCGTCGACGGCGTCGAGACCGTGGTCACCGTCGAGGTGACGCTGCAGGACGCCGCGTCGCCGGTCCCTGCGATCGTCGGAGCGCTGCTCGGCGTCGTGCTCGGCCTCGCCGGTCTCGTGTTGGGGCGGGCGTCGAGCACCCTGGTCGCCGTCGCGTTGTCGATCGCAGCGCTCGTGGTCGGGCTGGCCCAGTACACGTCGTTGCCCGCGTCGACCGGCCCGGAGATCGGCTGGTGGCTGTTCCCGGCGATCGCCGTGGTCTGTTCGGTCGCCGTGATCGCGATCTACCGCCGATCGGTGTGGGTCGAGAGCGGGTTACTGGCGCTGTCCGGCATCTGGTTGCTGTTCTGGGCGTGGCCCCGACGCGACCATGCAACGGCGGCGTACCTGCCGACCAGCCTCCCTGACGACGTCGACCGGATCGTGTCCGCGATGGTGCTCGTCGGCTCGGTCTTCGTGCTGATCGCCGCCGGACGAGCGGTCGTCGACGCCGCGACACCGTCCGACGACAGCGACGGCGTCCCCGCCTGAACCGGCGTCAGGACGAGGCGAGCGCCTCGTCGATCGCGTCGTCGAGGTCGTCCTCGTCCATCGGGCCGAGGCGGCGCTCGGTGATCTCGCCGTCGGCGTCGATCACGATCGTGACCGGCATCGCCGTCGTGTCGAGTTCGGTCACCACGTAGCCCTCCGAATCGGAGTACTGATCGTAGGTCGCCCCCACCTCGGCGAGGTACTCGGCGGCGACGTCGGCATCCTCACCGACGTTGATGCCGACGAACCGGACCTCGTCGATCCGTTCCTGGTGAACCTGCTCGAACGCCGGGATCTCCCGACGGCAGGGGGCACACCAGGTCGCCCACAGGTTGATGACGGCCGGGCCCTCGATGTCGGCCAGGCTCGTCGTCTCGGTCCCGTCGAGCGAGACGAGTTCGACGTCGGGCAGCGACGAGTCGTCGTCACCGCCCGAACAGCCGACGCCGACGACGGCGAGGCATGCGGCCATCGCCGCCGTCGCGCGCCGTGCGATCACGACTCGGGGGCCGTCTCGGCGACGGTGACCGTGAGGGTCACGTCGTCGGCGTTCTCGAAGTCGAGCGTCAGTTCGAACTCGTCACCGGTCTCGAGCGGCTCGACGAGGTCGAGCAGCATGACGTGGTAGCCACCCGGTTCGAGCGACACGGTCTCGTCCGCAGGCAGCGGGAGCCCGCCGGTCATCTCCTGCATCACCATGGCCATCTCACCGTCACCCATGTCCATCTCGTGGTCGCCGTCCTCCATGTCGTCCATGTCGTCCATCGACTCGTCCATGTCGTCCATCGACTCGTCCATGTCGTCCATGTCCATCTCG
>JBPEWX010000203.1:0-2986 GCA_052032235.1 Ilumatobacter sp.
GTGTCGTCCGTGCCTCCGGCGCGGCCGACGACCCATCCGAGCAGCAGTGCGACGAGGCCGACGCCGGCCGCGATCGCGGCGGTTCGGCGCTGATCGTTCGATTCGCCGTCCGACGTGACCCCGATCGACGACGAGGGCTCTCCGTCGCCCGCATCGGTGGCGCGGTGTGTCGGCGGCGGACGGGTCGACCGTCGATCGCCCCCATCGCTCGGGACGAGTTCGATCTCGATGCGGTCCCCGTCCACGCGGCCATCCGATCACACCGGTGGTTCGCCCACAAGTCGCGGTAACGTGGTCGGGAACCGAACGGGGAGCTCGCGATCGCGGCGGGCTGAGAGGGTGGACGCTTCCACCGACCCGAGAACCTGATCCGGGTAATGCCGGCGGAGGAAGCGCATGAACGAAACCGTGGTCGTCGTCACCGGGGCCGCCCCGCTCGATGCCGACGCGGTCGCCCACGTCCCGTCGGACGCGATCGTCATCGCCGCCGACGGAGCGCTCGACCACGCGCTGGCCGCCGGGGTCACACCGGCCGCACTGGTCGGCGATCTCGACTCGATCTCCGCCGAAGGGCTCGCGTGGGCGGAGGCGCACATCACGATCGAGCGCCACGACCCGGCCAAGGATCTGACCGACACCGAGTTGGCCCTCGCCATGGCGTTGTCGTTCGCTCCCGCCAGATTGGTGCTGCTCGCCGGTGAGGGCGACCGTCTCGACCACACGTTCGCGGCGATCGGCGCCCTCGGCGCCCCGAACCTCACGGGCGTCCCGGTCCTCGAGGGTTGGTGGGGCGACCAGCGCTTCCACGTCCTCCACGGCCCCGGACGCCTCCATCTCCTCACCGAACCCGGCGCCACGATCTCGCTGGTCGCCACACACGGTCGGTGCACCGGCGTCTCGATCACCGGCGCCGAGTGGCCGCTCCACGATGCCGAGCTCGCGCCGCTCGTCGGACACGGCGTCAGCAACGTCACGACCGGCGCCGACACCGAGGTGACCGTCTCGACCGGCGTCCTCACGATCTTCTCCCATCCCCCTGCAACGACCAAGGAGTTGCCATGAGACTCACCACCCGCCTCACCGCCACCGCACTCGTGTTCGGCCTCGTCGCCGCCGCCTGCGGCGACGACAGCAATGACACCGACGGCGCCGCCGACACGCAGCCGGACGACGCCGCCGTCGAGGAGCCGGCCGACGAGCCCACCGACGACACCGTCGCGACCGACGAGCCGGACACGGCGGAGACCGTCACCCTCGTGGCGTACGACTCGTTCCCCGCGGCCGACGACGAGAACCCCGTCCACCAGGCGCTCGCCGACTTCACCGCCGAGACCGGCATCGAGGTCGAACTGCTCGTCGCCGGCGACACCGGGACGATGCTCTCGAAAGCCGAGCTGACGGCCGGCAACCCCGAAGGTGACGTGATGTGGGGCATCGACAACACGTTCCTGTCGCGAGCCGTCGACGCCGGCGTGTTCGAACCGTACGTCTCGCCGGCACTCGCCGACGTCCCCGCCGAGTTCACCGCCCTCGTGCCGAACGGCGAGGCGACCCCGGTCGACTTCGGTGACGTGTGCGTGAACTACGACATCGCCGCGCTCGACGAACTGGGCATCGACCCGCCGACCTCGCTCGAAGAACTCGCCGAGGAACATGCCGACCTGCTCGTCGTGGAGAACCCGGCGACGTCGTCGCCCGGGCTGGCGTTCATGATGGCGACCATCGCCGAGTTCGGCGACGACTGGACCGAGTTCTGGCAGGCGCTCGCCGACGGCGGCGTCGAGGTGGTCGACAGCTGGACGACCGCCTATTACGAGTCGTTCTCGTGGGCCGGTGGCGAGCGGCCGTTCGTCGTCAGCTACGGATCGAGCCCGCCGTTCGAAGTGCTGTACGCCGAGGAGCCGATGGACACCGCCCCGACGGGCGTCATCGAGGAGACCTGCTTCCGCCAGGTCGAGTTCGCCGGTGTGCTCGCCGGCACCGACGCACCCGAGGCGGCGCGCCAGCTCGTCGACTTCCTCGTGTCGGAGCGCTTCCAGCGCGAGGTGCCGCTCAACCTGTTCGTGTGGCCGGTGAACCAGACCGTCGAACTCGACCCCGTGTTCACCGACTTCGCCACGATCCCCGACTCGCCGCTGTCGCTCGACCCGGCCGAGATCGACGCCAACCGCTCGGCCTGGATCGACGAGTGGACCGAGATCATGTCGTGACCTGACATGGCCCGGCCCGAACCGAACCGTCTGCCGCGCTGGTTCGTCGCGGCGGTCACGCTGCCGCCACTGCTCTTCCTGCTGCTCTTCTATGCGTGGCCGTTCGCCACCTTGATGTGGCGCGGCCTGAGCGCCGACGCCGTGCGCGAGACGTTCGGTCGGGATTCGACGTGGGAGGTGCTCTGGTTCACGACCTGGCAGGCGATCGCGAGCACCCTGCTCACGCTCGCCGCCGGGCTGGGCCCGGCCTGGGCCGTCTCGCGGTTCGAGTTTCGCGGGCGTCGTGCCCTGCTCGGTCTGCTCACGGCGGTGTTCGTGCTCCCGACCGTCGTCGTCGGCGCCGCGATCATCGCCGTGCTCCCCGCCTCGATGGACCGAGGTGTGTGGGCGATCCTCGGGGCCCACGTCGTGTTCAATCTCGCCGTGGTCGTGCGGACCGTCGGCGCGGTGTGGGAGCGACTGCCACTCGGACTCGAGCAGGCCGCCGCCACGCTGGGGGCCGGTCCGTGGCGGGTGTTCCGCACCGTCACGCTGCCGCTGCTCCGTCCGGCGATCGCCTCCGCCACGGCGATCGTGTTCCTCTTCACGTTCACCTCGTACGGCGTGATCCGGGTACTCGGCACGACGGGGCGGGCCACGATCGAGGTCGAGGTGTGGCGGCGCGCCACCCAGCTCGGCGACCTCGGCGGTGCCGCGGTGCTCGCGGTCCTGCAGCTGATCGTCCTCGCCGTGCTCGTCGTGGTGTCGACCTCGATCCAACGTCGCACCGCCCGCAC
>JBPEWX010000204.1:0-2382 GCA_052032235.1 Ilumatobacter sp.
CCCCTCCGGATCGGCATGCTCGTCGGCAGCCTGTCGAGCGCATCGATCAACCGCACGCTGGCGCGGAGTCTCGCCCTCCTCATCGGCGAGCGGGCCGACGTCGACGAGATCGAGATCGGCGACCTGCCGCTGTACAACGCCGATCTCGACGACGCTCTACCCGAATCGGTCCGCCGCTTCAAGCGCGAGATCCTGGGGGTCGACGGTCTGATCGTCGTCACACCCGAGTACAACCGCACGATCTCCGCCGTGCTCAAGAACGCCTTCGAGTGGGGCTCCCGACCGTACGGCGAGAGCATCTGGGCCGGCATCCCCGCCGGCTTGGTCGGCGCCTCGCCGGGCGCCATCGGAACGGCGACGGCACAACAGCACGCCCGGAACGTCATGTCGTTCCTCGACATGCCGACACTCACACAGCCGGAGGTCTACCTGCAGTTCCGACCCGACGCCTTCACCGACGACGGTCGCATCACCGATGCCGGGACCCGCTCCTTCCTCGCCGAATGGACCGACCGCTACGTCGACCACGTCCGCCTGCACGTCGCTGCACCGGCACCGTCGGTCGGGGGCTGATCACCGTGAGCACCATCTCGATCTCCGATCCGAGCCGTCTCGGTCCGACCAGCGCCGTCCCGGGCGACACGGGGTCGGGCGGCCTCGTCGGGACGACGCTGATCACGGCGCTCGCGCCCGCCACGTGGGGCACCACGTACCTGGTGACCTCGGAACTCCTCCCACCGGGGCACCCCATGTTCGCAGCGCTCACCCGATCGCTCCCGATGGGGTTGCTCGCGCTCGTGATCACGCGCCGATTGCCGACGGGCGACTGGTGGTGGAAGGCCATGGTGCTCGGCGCGCTGAACATCGGGCTGTTCTTCTCGCTGCTGTTCGTCACCGCCGAACGGCTCCCGGGCGGCGTCGCCGCCACCGTCGGGTCGGTCCAACCGGCGATCGTCGCGCTGTTGGCGTGGGTGGTGCTCCGCGAGCGCCTGTCGTTCTGGCGGCTCGGCTGGGGACTGGCCGGCGTCGTCGGCGTCGGCCTCGTCGTGCTCGGCCCGGCCGCGTCGCTCGACGGCGTCGGACTGCTCGCCGGTCTCGCCGGTGCTGCGTCGATGGCGACGGGAGTGACGCTCAGCAAGAAGTGGGGCCGGCCGAACGGCGTCGGCCCCACCGCCTACGCCGGCTGGTTGCTCACCGCAGGCGGGCTCTGGCTCGTCCCTGCAGTCGTCGTGTTCGAGGGCGTGCCCGACGGCGTCGGCGTCGGCGCCGTCGGCGGCTACGCCTGGCTGGCCGTCGTCGGAGGGCTCGTCGCCTACATCCTCTGGTTCCGGGGTATCGGACGCCTTCCCGTGACCGCCACGGCGCTGCTCGGGCTGCTCTCCCCCGTCGTCGCCACCGTGCTCGGCGTGGTCGTCCTCGACGAACGGTTCACCGGAGCGCAGTTCGCCGGGATCGTGGTCACCCTGTCGGCGCTGGTGGCCGGACAGTTCCGACCCCGGCCGCTCGCCGGGGCGCCGGCCCGACGTATCGCGCCGCAGGCCGGATGAGCTTGCCCGTCGCCGCCTGCTCGAGCGCATGCGTGACCCAGCCGACCGTCCTGCTCACCGCGAACGTCGGCGTGAACATCTGGCGTGGGAGTCCGACGGTCTCCATGATCACGCCGGCATAGAACTCGACGTTGCTGGGCAGCGGGCGGTCGGGCTTGAGTTCGGCGAGCGTCGCCAGGATCTCGGTCTCGATCGCGATCGCCCGCTCGACCAGCTCGCCGCCCAGGGCACCGGCCACGTCGCGGAGCAGTGCCGAGCGAGGGTCGGGTGCTCGATACACGGCATGACCGAACCCCATGATGCGGCGACCGGCGGCGACCTCACCGCGAACCCAGTCCGCCGCCCGGTCCGGCGTCCCGATCGCGTCGAGGGCGTCGAGTGCACGACTCGGAGCACCACCGTGGAGCGGGCCGGCGAGCGCACCGAGCGCCGCGCAGACCACGTCGACGATGTCGGCACCCGTCGAGGCGACGACACGGCCGGTGAAGGTCGACGCGTTGAAGCCGTGGTCGATCGTGAGGATGAGGTACTGCTCGAGCGCCCGCGCGTGCACCGGGTCGGGCGGTCGTCCCGTCACCTGGTGGAGATAGGCGGCCGCATGGCCGAGATCCGGGTCGGGGGCGACGGCGGCGAGGCCGGCTCCCGAGCGATACAGCGCACCGAGGATCGCGGGCACGACGGCCGCGACGTCGAGGGCCTGCTCCCGACGGTCGGCCGCATCGAGATCGAGCAGGGGTTCGAGCCCGAGCGGGCCGGCGGCGGCCGAGAGCACGGTGCGGAGCCGGGCGAGCGGAGCGCCCGGCAGCGCGGCGGCCACGTCGATCAGCGGCGCGAC
>JBPEWX010000205.1:0-1653 GCA_052032235.1 Ilumatobacter sp.
TCACGGCGGCGAAGTCGCGCGCCACCAGGTGCTCCTGCATCAGCCGCCCCAATCCTGCGGCTCCGACGACGCCGACCACCACGGTCTCGCGGGTGATGACCTCCCACCGGTACACCGCCAACGACACGAGCCGTGGTGCGCACACCGGCAGGACCCCGTAGGTGAACTGCTCCACCGGGCCGGCTCCGGCGGTGTCGAGCTGGCGGCGTGCCCGGTCGTCGTGATCGTCGAACACCTCCGCGAACAGGCGCCCCAACACGCCGGTGTTGTAGACGCCGAGCGCGACGGCACCGGGCCAGATCCCGGGGAACATCACGAGCACCACCAAGAACGCCCACACCGGCGCCGGCACGGCCCGGAACAGCAACAGCGCCAGTCGGGCCACCCAGCCGGCGCTGCGTCGCACCACGCCGTCGTCGGGGCGGTGCGGGCGTGCGGCGACCGTCGCCACCAGCAACCCGCCCGTCACGGCGATCACCGTCGCCAGGATCGACATGGCGAGTGTGTCGACCGTCGCCTCGATCAGCTCCGACCAACCGCCCGGACCGAGCCGTGGCGGGAGCATGTCGTCGACGAGGTCGCCGAACAGGCGTCGGGTCCGTTCCGACCACAACGCCGACACGTCGATCCCGACGTACCACCACGACACGGGAACGAGGACGAGCAGCGCGATCCACGACGACCGCACCGCCACGTCGGACCCGCTGTGGCGCACCGCCGTCGACCATCGATCGGCCAAGCCCGACAGGATCATCAACGCAGCGATCAACGTCCAGATCTCGTCGTACCGCAACGACTCGAAGCTCAGGTCGAGCTGGTTGCCGAGCCCGCCCAACCCCACGATGCCGAGCACGGCGGCCGACCGGACCGCGCACTCGAGCCGGTAGAAGCCGTACCCGATCAGATCCCGTCGCACGATCGGCACCAGGCCGTAGACCATCGCGGTGAACCGTCCGGCGCCGCCCGCCCGGAGCGAGCGGAACGCGGCGGGGTCGGCGTCGTCGAGCAGGTCGGCGTACACCTTCGCGGTGATCGCCCCGAACTGGAACGCGATCGCGAGCACTGCGACGAGCGGGTCGAAACCGAGCACCTGCACGAGCAGGAGCGCCCAGATGATCTCGTGGACGGCGCGCGGCACGACGAACAGCGCCCGAACCACCCATCGGGCCGCAGTCCGGGCGGCCGACATCACCCTCGACCCGGTCGCCGCCTCCCACGGGCGGTCCGCCAGGAGCGGCGCCCCGACCACGCCGACCGCCACGCTCGCCACCGCGCCGAGCACTGCGTACGAGGCGGTCGTCAGCATCGCCTCACCCGTGAGGCGGAGGAAGTCGGCGTTCAGGTCGGGGTCGAGCACCGCCGTCCAGAACTCGGTGAACGACGACCAGCCGCGCGTGTTCAGCACGTCGCGACTCGTCGTGGCGCGCCACGCCGCCCAGGCGACGAGCACCCCGAGCCCGATCAGCGTCGGGGAACGTCGCCGGCGCGCGACCGGTCGGGCGACGGCAGGTGCCCTCATCGTTCGTAGACGGTGGCGAGGTGCCGCTCGGTCAACTGTCCGACCGGCACGTCGAACGCGACCCTGCCGGCGCGCACGCCGACGACACGAGTGGCGAACCGTCGTGCGAAGTCGGGCTGGTGCAGGCTCACGAT
>JBPEWX010000206.1:0-1866 GCA_052032235.1 Ilumatobacter sp.
CGGCGATGTGATCTCGCACTAGCGGTGTGTCGGGCGGCGCAGCGTCAGAGGGCGGGGCGGCCGGTGCGCTTCAGGACCCAGGAGGCGCCGATCACGACGATCACGGCACCGATGACTGCGCCGATGATGCCGCCCCAGTCGAACCGGTCGTCGTCGCCGATGCCGAGCAGCGCCGTGAAGATCCAGTAGCCGACGAGGGCGCCGGCGAGTCCGAGCCCGGTCGAGACGAGCCACGATGCGGGTCCGCTCATGTGACGGAACGCGTCGTTCGGGACGAGTGCCCGTCCGATCGCCCCGGCCACGAGGCCGAGGAGGAGGGCGGCGATCAGGCTTCCGATGTCCATGTCGGTTGAACTCCTTTGTTCGAAGACATGCCCTCAGTACCTCCGAACGCTGCGATCAAACGTCTCACCCCGCTCCTGGGGAGATCGGTGCGATGCGGTGTCGTCGGTCGGGGCCTGCCAGAGCGGCAACGCGAGGGGACCGAGACGGTCGCGGTCGACGGATCGAACCACGGTGGTGATGGCGGCGATCGAACACAGCGTGATCATCATCATCGCCGGGTCGTGGATGACCTCGGCCGGGTGCAGCGTGGTCACGAACGGGACGAACGGGACGGCGGCGACCAGCCACAGCGTTGCCCGGCGCAGGGCGAACCGGCGTCCGATGGGGCGGGCGAGCGCGAACAGCAACGCCATCTCCATCACGAGGTAGAACGCCGACGGATCGACTCGACCCGACATCACGAAGGTGACGTTCAACAGCACGCCGGTCCACAGCGCAGGGCGGAGGAAGCGGCCGAGCCCGAGGCAGACCGCCACGGCGAGCTGGGCGATCATCACGAACCACGCCACCCCCACCGTCCACGGGGCGACGACGTAGTCGACGAACGGGACGAACAGCGGCAACATGTGGCCGTCCTGGGCGATCAGGAACGCGTCGAGCGCGGCGCCGCTCCACCAGTCGGGTTCGATCACCTTCTCGATCCCGGCCCGCATCCACCCGGCGGCGAGGAAGAGCTGGAGCGGCAGCAGGAGGGTCGAGGCAGGTACCCCGGGGCGTGCTGCGCCGGGTGAGCGGGGGCGGGCATGACGGTCGGTGGTGTCGGGGAGTGTGTGCGGCATCGGGTGCACGATCACCGCCGGCGGTAAGGCGGCAGGGCGGCGGCACGAAAGACCGTCGAAAGACACACCCAGCGAACTCACGGCCGATCTTTCGACGGTCTTTCGAACTCGCGAACAGCCGACTTACCTCCGGGTCGCAGAGTGATCCTCGTCCAACTCCCCGCAACACAGACAGGACCCAACACCATGCACAAGAAACTCTCCACCCTGGTCGTCTCGCTCGGCCTGGCAGGCGCCGCCGTCGGTGTCGGCTCGATGGTCAACGCTCAAGAGAGCGACGACACGACCGACGACACCGTCGTCGACGACACGACCGAGGACACCGGCACCGAGGACGTCGACGACTCGACCGACGACCCGTTCGTCGACGACGGCGGCGACGACGACTCGACGGTCGACGCCGACGACGAGGACGACGAGGACGGTGACGGCGAGGGCCGCCGCGGTCGTCACGGTCGCCGGGGCAGCGTCAGCTCCGACACGGTGATCGAAGCACTCGGGATCACCGAGGACGAGTACGACGCCAGCCGCGACGCCGGGCTCACCATCACCGAGATCGCCGAACAGGAAGGCGTGTCGATCGACACGGTCGTCGCCGCCCTGGTCGCCGATGTCGAGGAGCACCTCGCCGAGCACGTCGCCGACGGCGACCTGACCGACGACGAGGCGATCGAGCGGCTCGCCTCGGCCACCGAACGGATCGAGGAGCAGGTCGATTCGGTCCGCGGCGAAGGCTGCGACG
>JBPEWX010000207.1:0-24959 GCA_052032235.1 Ilumatobacter sp.
GTACTCGAGCGCGCTGACGTGCGTGGCCTCCAGCACGACGGGGCAGGCCCGGCCCGCGGCGAGCGCCTCCGCCCAGCGGTCGGCGCACACGCACCACTGGTCGCCCTCGGTCAGGCCGGCGAACCCGTACTGGGGCATCGGCGTCGACAGGTCGTTGCCCTGCTGGGCGGAGAAGGCGAGAAAGTCGTCGGTGACCCGACAACACACGACGTGCATGCCCGGGTCGTCGCCACGGTTCTCGCAGCAACCGGTGCGGTAGTAGCCGGTGCGCGGGTCGTACGAGCACGGCATGAGTTCGGTACCGAGCACGTTGATCTGCTGCATCGGACCGTTGTACCACGCGTCGGATCGCAGCGGTCAGCCCTCGCCCATGGCTTGGGCCATGGCCTCCATCATCTGGGCGATCATCTCGGAGCGGGGCGGCATGCCGGGGAACTCCTCGGGCGGCTCCGGGTTCTGACGCTCGGCCACACGGTGCCAGCGTTCGAGCGCGATCTCCATCCAGTCGCCGTGCGGGATGACCCAGTACCGGTCCTCACGGACGGCGTCGAGCACCAGCGATGCGACGGCCGACGGTTGCATGCCCTCGTCGATGGCGCGCCGCACGTGGCCGATCTGGATCTCCTGTGCGATGTCGCGAGGCGGCAACTCGCCGAGCTCGGCCGGCCAGTTCCGATCGGAGTCGACGATGCCGGTCTTCACCCAGCCGGGGCAGAGGCAGCTCACGCCGACCGGCATCTGCGCTGCCTGCATGCTGTTGTAGAGGTTCTCGCTCACGGCGACGACCGCGTGCTTGCTGGCGTCGTACGGACCGGCCAGACCGGGATAGAGCCCGGCCATCGAGGCGGTGTTCACGATGTGGCCGCCGCCCGACATGACGAGGTGGGGGAGGAACGCCCGGATGCCGTGGACGACACCCCAGAAGTTGACGCCCATCACCCACTCCCAGCCTTCGATCGGGCCGAGCCACGGGTCGCCGGCACCGACGACACCGGCGTTGTTGCACACGACGTGCACGCCACCGAACCGGTCGACCGTGGTGGCGGCGAGCCCCTCGACCTCCTCGCGTTTGCTGACGTCGACCTTCAGGGCGAGCGTCTCGACGCCGTGCGCGCCGACCTCGTCGGCGGCCGCAGCGAGTGCGTCGTCCTGCACGTCGGCGAGCACGACCGAACAGCCGGTGGCGGCGAACCCGTTCGCCAATGCCAACCCGATGCCGCTGCCGGCCCCCGTGACGACCGCGACCTTCCCAGAACCCAGCTCCATGATGAACCCCCTCGTGAGCTGGAGCGATGGTATCCCAGCGGGTGGTCCGGCCGATCAGTCGTGGTGGACCTCGGTGCGAGACCGGATGTAGGCCGCCATCAACGCGATCGCCGCCGACGCCACGACACCGACGAACGCCAGGAACAGCCCGAGCGGCAGGTCGGGGTACCGCTCCGCGGTCGAGCACTGGATCTCCGGGAACGAACAGACGGGATTGCTCCTGAATGCGATCGCGGCGCCCGACACCACGCTCAGGACCATGAGCACCCATGCGGCCACCTCGACCGGCCGGGCGAGGCGTCGTACCCGCTGGGCCGGCGTCGACCAGTCGGGCCCGGTCGACGTCGGAGCGTTCCGGGCGGGCCGGGTGGACGAGCGTGCGGTCGGCGGTGACGCGGCCGGATCGACGGTCACCCACTGTTTCGTCACACTCAGCATCTCGTCGCGTCGTTCGGGCCCCTGGAGCTCCCTGGTGGCCGCGACGTACTCGAGTGATTCGTCGACGAGCCCTGCCGACTCGAGGGCGAGTCTGGTGCGCGCTCGCAGCGCCTTCCCGCCGAACGCGTCCTCGTCGAACCCGCTCGGCAGCTCGACTCGCACCTGCGGGAACTGCGCCATGGCCGGACCGTAGCGGCAGCGTTCACACCGGACGCGGACGGCGGTTGGGGTGCGCGCGTGTGGTGGCGAGCCGACCGCCCCACACAGCGTTCGGACGCTCGGGGCTCTAGGGTGGGGCAAACCACTCTCGAGGGATCACCGGGGCACCATGAACAAGAACGCCAACTTCAGTTTCGAGGACGTCGCCCTCGTGTCGATCGAGGCGGTCGAAGCGCCGATCGTCGTCACCTCCGACGAGGTCGACGAGCGGCTCCGCCCGTTCTACGAGCGCACCGACGGCAAGCCGGGACTGCTCGAGACGCTGGCCGGCATCCGAGAACGCCGCATGTGGCCCGAAGACGTGTCGTTCACCGACGCCGCTGCCAAGGCCGGCGAAGCGGCGATCCTCGCGTCGGGGGTCGACCGGTCGAAGATCGGCCTGATGATCGACACGAGCGTCTGTCGCGACCGCCTCGAACCGTCGAGCGCGGTCACCGTCCACGACGCCCTCGGCCTGCCGACCACCTGCCTCAACTTCGACATCGCCAACGCGTGCCTCGGCTTCGTCAACGGCATGCACCTCGCCGGTGTGATGATCGACGCCGGCCAGATCGACTACGCGCTGATCGTCGACGGTGAGGGGACCCGAGAGGTCTACGACAACACGATCAACAAGCTCAACGAGCACGGTGAGGGTCTCGACGACATCATCGCCAACTTCGCCACCCTGACGCTCGGGTCGGGCGCGGCTGCCGCCGTCATCGGTCGGCACTCCGAGAACCCCGGCAGTCACCGCCTGATGCGTGGCTTCTTCCATGCCGCCACCCGGCACCACGAACTCTGCGTCGGCTCCCTCGACGGGATGACGACCGACACGCGAGGGCTCCTCGACGCCGGCGTCGAACTGGCCAAGCTGGCGTGGGAAGACGCCGGCGCCGAAGACGGCTGGGGCGGCCGCGACCGCTACGTCCTCCACCAGATCTCCGAAGTGCACACCAACGCGATGCTCGACGTGCTCGGCCTCGACCCCGACAAGGTCCCCAAGACCTTCCCGTACTACGGCAACATCGGGCCCGCTGCGGTGCCGATCACGCTGGCGGCGATCGCCGACGACCTGTCGCCGGGCGATTCGGTGGTGTGCATGGGCATCGGTTCCGGCCTCAACGCCGGCGTGCTCGAACTGCAGTGGTAGACGCCGCAGGCGAGATCGCCGCGAGCCTCCCACCCGACGACCTCGACGGGCTCGACCCGGCGTGGTCGCGCCTCGTGCGGGTGCCGTCGACCGACGGGGTCGGCCGCACCTGGCACCTCCTCGACAACCAGGTGGCCGACCCGACGGTCACGCTGCTGTGCGTGCACGGCAACCCGTCGTGGTCCTACCTGTACCGCGACCTCGTCCGACGAGCGCCCGGCGACGTCCGCGTCATCGCCGTCGATCAGCTCGACATGGGGTTCTCCGAACGTTCGGGGACCGTCCGGCGGTTGGCGACCCGGATCGACGACCTGACCCAGCTCACCGACGAACTCGCGCTCACCGGGCCGGTCGTCTCGGTCGGCCACGACTGGGGCGGCGTGATCTCGCTCGGGTGGGCCTTGCGTCACGTCGACCGGCTCGCCGGCGTGGTGCTCATGAACACCGCCGTGCATCAGCCCGAAGGGTCACCGGCCCCGGGGCTCATCCGGCTCGCTCGATCCAAGCCGGTGCTCCGCAACCTCACGGTCCGCACACCGGGGTTCGTGACCGGAGCGCTCGGCTTGTCGTTTCCGCCGATCCCCAAGGCGACGCGTCGCGGCTTCCACGCGCCGTATCGGTCGGCGGACCGTCGGGCGGCGATCGCCGAGTTCGTCGCCGACATCCCGCTCGAGCCGGACCATCCGAGTGCGGGGCCGCTCGACGCGATCGCCGACGGCCTGGGCGTGCTGACCGACGTACCGGTGCTGCTGGTGTGGGGCGCCCAGGACAAGGTGTTCTCCGACCTGTACCTGCACGACCTCGAGCGTCGCTTGCCCCACGCCGACGTCCACCGCTACCCGAAGGCGTCGCACTTCGTCTCCGAGGACGCCGACGCGTTCGGTCCGATCCTCGAATGGGTCGGCGCCCTCGACGACCGCCGTCAGCGGCCCGCATCGCCCGACGTGCGTCCGACCCGACTGCTCGACGTGCCGGCGTGGTCGGGGAACACGGTGGCGATCGCCGGTGCCGACGGTGCACCCGATCTCACCTTCGCCGACTACGCGGCGCGTGTCGACGCAGCGGCGGCATGGCTCATCGCCGAAGGCGTGCGCCCGGGTGATCGTCTGGCGCTCATGATCCCGCCGGGCGCCGACCTCGCGGTGGCGCTGTACGCGGCGTGGCGCATCGGTGCCGTCATCGTGCTGGTCGACTCCGGTCTCGGCCCACGCGGGATGAACGCCGCCATGCGTGTCGCCGACCCCGCCCACCTCCTCGGCATCCGGCGTGCGGTCGTCGCCGCCCGTGCACTCCGCTGGCCCGGACGACGGCTGTCGGTCGACGACATGAACGAGGCGGTCGACCGGCTCGTCGAGGCCGAACACCACCTGCCGCCGCTCCCGACCGCCGACGACCCGGCAGCCGTCGTGTTCACGTCGGGTGCAACCGGTCCGTCGAAGGGCGTGCTGTACGGGCACCGCCAACTCGAAGCCCAGCGCGACGCGTTGCGCGACCTGTACGACATCACCGACGACGACCGTCTCGCGGCGGCGTTCGCGCCCTTCGCGCTGTACGGGCCGGCGCTCGGGATCGCGTCGATCGTGCCCGACATGGACGTGGCCGCGCCCGGCACCCTGACCGCCGCGGCGCTCGGCGACGCCGCCGTGTCGGTCGATGCGACGATCGTGTTCGCGTCACCGGCGGCACTCGTCAACGTCGTCGCCACCGCGGACGAGCTCACCGACGCCCATCGAGCGGTGTTCGCCCAGGTCAGGCTCGTCCTGTCGGCGGGAGCGCCCGTCCGGGCGTCACTGCTCCGGCAGGTCGCAGCGCTGTTCCCGAACGCTGCGATCCGGACGCCGTACGGCATGACCGAGTGCCTGCCGGTCGCCGACATCTCGCTCGCCGACCTCGATGCGCTCGAGGCCGCGGGTCACGTGGGCGACGGGGTGTGCGTCGGGTGGCCCGTCGCCGGCGTCGACGTCGCGATCCGCCCGCTCGACGAGCTCGGCGTGCCCGCCGGCGACCTCGTCACCGCCCCGGACGTGACCGGCGAGGTCGTGGTGCGTGCCCCCCACATGCGTGTCGGGTACGACCGGCTCTGGTACACCGAGCATCGCGCGTCGCAGCCCGAGGGCTGGCACGCCACCGGCGACGTCGGACACCTCGACGACGCCGGACGTCTGTGGGTCGGCGGACGGATCGGGCACGTGATCGCGACCGACCGTGGTGCCGTGACCCCGGTACGGCTCGAGCAGCAGATCGAGACGCTCGACGAGGTGCGTGCCGCCGCCGTGGTCGGTGTCGGGCCGAGCGGCGTCCAACAGATCGTCGCCGTCGTCGAGACCGGCACGAAGCGCCCACGCCTCGCCGACACTGCCCTGGTCGACGCCGTCCGCTCGGTCGCCGGTGACGACATCGTCGCCGTGCTCGAGGTCGGTGCGATCCCCGTCGACCGGCGCCACAACTCGAAGATCGACCGCAGCCGGCTCGGTGAGTGGGCCGGGCGCGTGCTCGCCGGCGGCCGGATCGGTGCCCCGTGAAGATCCTCGTCACCGGCGCCACCAGCATGATCGGCCGGGCGACGGTCGATCGGCTGCTCGCCCGCGGCGACGACGTCCGCACCATCCAGCGCAACCCGTCGGGGCTCCCGGTCGCCGAGACCCTGGGCTCGGTCACCGACCCTGCCGCCGTCCGTGTCGCGTGTGACGGTGTCGACGCGGTCGTCCACCTCGCCGCCAAGGTCGGCGTGACGGGGGAGTGGCACGAGTACGAGCACGTCAACGTCCGGGGCACCGAGCTCCTCGTCGCCGCCGCTCGACAGGCGGGCGCCGACCGGTTCGTGCACGTGTCGTCACCATCGGTCGCTCACGCCGGCGACGCGCTGGTCGGCGCCGGAGCCGACCCCGCCGACCCGACCGCGACCAAGGGCCACTACGCGACCAGCAAGGCGCTGGCCGAAGTGGCGGCGCTCGACGCCTCGTCGGACGAACTCCCGGTCGTCGCGATCAGGCCGCACCTCGTCTGGGGCCCCGGCGACACCCAACTCGTCGGTCGCATCGTCGAGCGGGCTCGGAGCGGACGGCTCGCCCTCGTCGGCAGCGGCGCTGCGCTGATCGACACGACCGTCGTCGACAACGCGGCCGACGCGCTGGTCGCGGCGGTCGACCGGGCACCCGAACTCGGCGGGCAGGCGTTCGTCGTCTCGAACGGCGAGCCCCGGACCGTCGCCGAACTCGTCGCCCGCATCACCGCCGCCGCCGGCATCGACTGGTCCGACCGCCACGTGCCCACCGCCGTCGCCAAGGCCGGCGGAGCCGTGGCCGAGCGGGTGTGGGCACGCTCCGGTCGCACCGACGATCCGCCGATGACGTCGTTCCTCGCCGAGCAACTCTCCACCGCCCACTGGTTCGACCAGCGGCGTACCCGCGAGGCTCTGCGCTGGCATCCGACCGTGTCGCTCGCCGAGGGATTCGAACGGCTGGCTGCGTCGTACCGGACGGCGTGACAAGCTGACGAGGTGAGCAGCGCAACCCGCCGCACGGCGACGCAATGGGGCGTCTACGACGTCGACGTCGTCGACGGTCGGATCGCCTCGGTTCGTGGCATCGACCTCGACCCCGACCCGTCGCCGATCGGAGACGCCCTCGTCGACGGGGTGCACTCGCTGCGCATCGAGCGACCTGCCGTTCGGCAAGGCTGGCTCGACGGCGGGCCAGGGCGCGCACGCGACCGGCGCGGCGCCGAGCCGTTCGTCGAGGTCGACTGGGACGTCGCCCTCCGGCTCGCCGCCGACGAGATCGATCGTGTCCGAACCGAGCGGGGCAACGAAGCGATCTACGGCGGGTCGTACGGCTGGGCGAGCGCCGGCCGTTTCCACCACGCCCAGTCGCAGCTCCACCGGTTCATGAACGTGATCGGCGGTTGCACTCGCTCCGTCGGGTCGTACTCCACCGCGGCCGCACAGACGATCCTGCCCCACGTCGTCGAGCAGTGGTACCGGATGGAGCTCGAGCAGACCACCTGGTCGGAGATCGCCGAGGGCGGCGAACTCGTCGTCAGCTTCGGCGGACTCCCGGTGCGCAACAGCCAGGTCTCGTACGGGGGCATCACCCGCCACGAGGTCGGCGACGGCATCCGACGAGCCCACGACCGGGGCGTCCGGTTCGTGACGATCGGGCCACAGCGATCCGACACGCCCGAGTACACCGACCACCGCTGGATCCCGATCCGGCCGGGTACCGACGTCGCGCTCATGCTCGCCCTCGCCCACGTGCTCGAGACCGAGGGGTTGGTCGACCGGGGGTTCCTCGATCGCTGCACCGTCGGCTACGAACGCTTCGAGCCGTACGTCCGTGGTGAGAGCGACGGCGTGCCGAAGACCCCCGAGTGGGCGGCCGCGATCACGGGGGTGCCCGCCGACGTGATCGTCGGGCTCGCCCGCGACATGGCACGTCACCGCACCCTGCTCAACGCATCGTGGGCGCTCCAGCGGGCGCACCACGGTGAGCAGCCGTACTGGATGCTCGTCGTCCTCGCGTGCATGCTCGGCGACATCGGCACCACCGGCGGCGGCTTCGGGTTCGGACACTGCAACGAGGGGCACATCGGCAGTGACGGTCGACGCTTCGGATGGGCCGCGCTCCCACAGGGCACGAGTCCGATCACCTCGATCATCCCGGTCGCGCGAATCGCCGACATGCTGCTGTCGCCGGGTGAGCCGTTCGACTTCGACGGCCTTCGACTCACGTACCCCGAGATCGACCTCGTGTACTGGGCGGGTGGCAACCCGTTCCACCACCATCAGGACCTGAACCGGCTGGTCGCAGCCTGGCAGCGACCGTCGACCGTCATCGTCCACGAACCCTGGTGGACGCCGATCGCCCGCTTCGCCGACATCGTGTTCCCGGCCACGACCGCCCAGGAGCGGGTCGACGTCTGCATGTCGAGCCACGATCCGTACGCCCACGTCATGGAGCAGGTGGTCGAACCGCCGGCCGAGGCCCGCTCCGATCATGCGATCTTCGCCGGCATCGCCGAACGGCTCGGACTCGGCGAAGCGTTCACCGAGGGCCGGGACGAACGGGACTGGATGGCACACATGTGGGAACGCTCGGCCGAGCGCGCCCGGGCCGAGGGCTTCGAGTTGCCGTCGTTCGACGACTTCCGGGCGTCCGGTCGGTACGAGCTCCCAGCTGCCGCCGAGGAGCGGACCGCCTGGCTCGCCGACTTCCGTGACGACCCGGCGGCCCATCCGCTCGACACACCGTCGGGCCGGATCGAGATCTTCTCCGAGACGATCGCCTCGTTCGGCTACGACGACTGCCCGGGGCACCCGGTCTGGATCGAACCGTACGAGCGCCTCGGCGGCGCCCTGGCCGATCGGTTCCCGTTCCACCTGGTCAGCCACCAACCGGCGACCCGGCTGCACAGCCAACTCGACCACAGCGAGTTCAGTCGACGTCACAAGGTCGACGATCGAGAGGTGGTCCGGATCCACCCGGACGCGGCCGCCGAGCGAGGCATCGTCGACGGCGCCACCGTCCGGTTGTTCAACGACCGCGGCGCCTGCCTGGCAGCGGCACGACTCGACCCCGACCTGGCGCCTGACGTGCTGGCGCTCCCGACCGGTGCGTGGTACGCCCCGGCCGAGCCCGGGGTCGTCGGTTCGCTCGAACTCGGCGGCAACCCGAACGTGCTCACCCGCGACGTCGGCACCTCGTCGCTCGCCCAGGGGCCCAGCGCTCACACCTGCCTGGTCGAGATCGAACCGTTCGTGGGCGAGGCGCCGTCACCGAACGCCTACGAACCTCCGCCGCTCCGGCGCCGGGCCTGACTCCGGGCCGGGCGTCAACAGCCGTCCGACGGACGGGCCGTTGCCATCTGCTCGGCGAGTGGCCGCAGATCCATCCACCACGGGGTCGCGCTGGGACGATGCGCGCCCGACTCGACGAGTTCCGGGAACCGTTCGAGCGGTGTCGAGACGATCTCGCCGTCGACGTGGCCGACCATATGGCTCGACCGGTCGTCCCGGTCGAGGGCGTCGAGCAGCCGACCGATCGCAGTCGCGGCCAACCGCGACGCCTGGATGCGGTCGAACGGGCTCGGAGAACCGCCCTGTTGGACATGGCCGAGGATGGCGCCCCGGACGTCGAAGTCGCCGCCGCTCTCGTGTTCGAACAGCGCCGAGATGAACTCGGTCGTGTAGAGCGGATCGGCGTGCTCGCTGCGCACGACCAGCCCGCGGCGCTTGCCCAACTCGAAACCGGCTCGCAAGGTGGTCAGGTCGGCTTGGAGTCGGTCGAGCGAGATGCCGTCCTCCGGGAGGTAGACGCGTTCGGCGCCCGTCGCCAGGCCGCTCATCAGCGCCAGGTAGCCGGAGTCGCGACCCATGACCTCGACGACGAAGCACCGTTGCGACGCGACCGCCGACTCCTTGATCTTGTCGACGTCGACGATGATGTTGTTCAGTGCCGTGTCGGAGCCGATGCTGAGATCGGTGCCGGGTACGTCGTTGTTGATCGTGGCGGGCAGGCACACGATCGGGACGTCGATGCCGGCCGCTCGTGCGGCGTCGCCGATCAGTCGGTTCGCTCCCTGGTACGCGGTCCAGCCGCCGACGACCACTAGGCCGTCGAGGCGGTGGCGCGCGATCGTGTCGGCGATGCGGTCGAAGTCGTCGGGCTCGGGGAGGCGCCGGCTGGTGCCCAGTTCGGCGCCGGGCCGAGCCGACCAGCCCGACACGCTCATCCAGCCGAGTTCGGTCGTGTCGTCGTCGATCAACCCACGGAACCCGTCGACGAGTCCGACGATCCGGTGGCCGCGCGCCATCGCGACGCGCACGATCACACGCACGGCGGCGTTCATCCCGGGTGCGGGCGCACCGGCGTGGAGCACGCCCAGCCGTCGCGGGGGAGTGCCGTCGGGTTCTTCGCGAGGCCGGACGGGGACGAGGGTGCGGAGCAGTTCGAACGACGACGTGAAGCTGCTCCCGCGCATGGCCATGGCCCGGTCGATGTCGTTCGACGAGATCACATCGGCGATCGACCGCGTCGCCTCGACGCACTCCATCAACGGCGACGTCACGACACGATGACCACGGATCCCGACGAGCTGTGGCTCTGCGGCCGGATCGGTGCCGAGCAGGTGTGTCGTCGCTGCGTGACCGAGCACGGTGCCGAGGTACCGATCGAACGCCGTGGGCGAACCGCCGCGCTGCACGTGGCCGAGCGTGGTGACGCGGGTGTCCTCGCCGAGCCGCTCCTCGAGCACGGCACGGACGTCGTGTGCCGTGATCGGGTTGCCGTGGCGGTCGACCACGCCTTCCGCGACGAGCACGACGCTGGCCCGGCGCCCGATCCTGCGTCCACCCGACAAGACCTCGCACATCGTGTCCTGCCAGCCGTCGGCGGGCGGGTTCTCGGGGATGAGGACGAAGTTGGCGCCGGCAGCGAGGCTGCCCATCAGCGCGAGATAGCCGCAGCGACGCCCCATGACCTCGATCACGAAGGTGCGCTGGTGGCTCGACGCGGTGCTCTGGATGGCGTCGACGGCCTCGATGATGCGGTGCAGCGCGGTGTCGGCGCCGATCGTCATGTCGGTCCCGACCATGTCGTTGTCGATCGAGCCGACCAACCCGACGAGGCCGAGGCACCGGTGGTCAGCGGCGATCGCGGGGTCGAGGTCGCCGGCGTCGACGAGTTCGTCGAGCAGGTCGGGCCACTCACGCCGGAAGAGGTCGGCGCCGGTGAGGCTGCCGTCGCCGCCGATCACGACCAGCCCGTCGACGCCCCGTTCGACCAGGTTGCGGGCGGCGCGACGTCGTCCGTCGCGGGTCCGGAAATCGTCGCTGCGGGCGGTGCCGAGGGCGGTACCGCCGAGCTGGAGGATGCCGCTGACGTCGGCCGACGACATCGGCCGGATCAGGTCGCCACCGTCGACGAGGCCCTGCAGGCCCTCGCGCACGCCGAACACCTCGGCGCCGGCAGCGAGCGCGGCCCGGACCGCCGCACGGACGGCGGCGTTCATGCCGGCCGAGTCGCCTCCGCTCGTCAGGACGGCCAGTTTGCGATCGGTTCGGCTCACGACGTCTCCTCCTCGCTGCGTGCGTTCACGACCCGTCGGGTCTGTTCGGCGATCGCCCGTTCCTCGTCGGTCGGCACGACGAGCACGGCGACCCTCGACGCGTCGGTCGTGACCACGGCGTCCGAGCGTTGGTTCGCCGCGGCGTCGAGTTCGATGCCGAACACACCGAGCCGTTCGCAGACGCGACGCCGCACCTCGGGGCTGTGCTGGCCGATGCCGGCGGTGAAGACCAGCGCGTCGCATCGTCCGAGCACCGCGACGTAGGCGCCCACGTACTGCACGATCCGGTGGCAGAACACGTCGAGCGCGAGTTCGGCGTCACGGTCGCCCGACCGTGCCCGCTCGGTGACGGTTCGCATGTCGGAGTCGCCACACAGTCCCAGCAGCCCGCTCCGGCGAACCAGGTCGGCCGACACGTCGGCCTCGCTCCGCCCGGACGCTCTCGCGACGTGACCGATCACGGCCGGATCGATGTCGCCGGACCGAGTGCCCATCACGAGACCTTCGAGCGGGGTCAGCCCCATCGAGGTGTCGACGCAGCGGCCCTTGGCCACGGCGGCCATCGAGGCACCGTTGCCGAGGTGGGCGATGACGAGGTCGAGCTCGTCCCGTCGGCGTCCGAGCACGTCGGCTGCGCTCGACGACACGTAGTCGTACGACGTGCCGTGGAACCCGTAGCGTCGCACGCCGAACTCGTCGTACCAGTCGCTCGGAACTGCGTAGCGATACGCGTGCGGCGGCAGGGTGCGGTGGAAGGCGGTGTCGAACACGGCCACGTGCGGCAGACCGGGCCACGTCTGCCGGGCGGCGCGGATCCCGGCGAGGTTCGCCGGGTTGTGGAGCGGCGCCAGCGGCACGAGCGACTCGATCGCCGCGATCACCGACTCGTCGATGAGCGTCGGTGCCGAGAACCGGTCGCCGCCGTGCACGACTCGGTGCCCGACCGCTTCCACGTCGGCGTCGCCGAGGTCGCCGATCACGTCGGCGAGCGCCCGTTCGTGGTCGGTCACCTCTTCGACGATCCCGCCCGCGAGACGCGCGCCGCCGGTGGGGTCGATCAGCTGATACTTGATCGACGAGCTGCCCGAGTTCAGGACGAGGACCGCCATCAGGAGCGCTCGACCCCGGCCTGGATCGCCGTGATGGCGATCGTGTTGACGATGTCGGCGACGAGCGCACCTCGGGAGAGGTCGTTGACCGGCTTGTTGAGCCCCTGGAGCACGGGCCCGACGGCGACGGCGTCGGCCGAGCGTTGCACGGCCTTGTAGGTGTTGTTCCCGGTGTTGAGGTCGGGGAAGATGAACACGGTGGCCTGGCCGGCGACGTCGCTCCCGGGCAGCTTGCTGCGGGCGACGTCGACGTCGACGGCGGCGTCGTACTGGATCGGTCCCTCGACCTTCAGGTCGGGCCTCAGCTCACGGACCCGCTCGGTCGCGGCACGCACCTTGTCGACGTCGGCGCCGGTGCCCGACGCCCCGGTCGAGTAACTGAGCATCGCGATGCGGGGTTCGATCCCGAACATCGACGCCGTGTCGGCCGATGAGGTGGCGATGTCGGCGAGCTCGTCGGCATTCGGGTCGGGGTTCACGGCGCAGTCGCCGTACACCAGCACCCGGTCGGCGAGGAGCATCAGGAACACGCTCGACACGATCGACGTGCCGGGCTTGGTCTTCACGAACTCGAGGGCCGGCCGGATCGTGTGTGCGGTCGTGTGCGCAGCGCCCGACACCATCCCGTCCGCCAGCCCCTCGTACACCATCATCGTGCCGAAGAAGCTGACGTCGGTGAGGATGTCGTGCGCACGTTCCAACGTGATGCCCTTGTGTGCTCGGAGCTCGTGGTACCGGTGGGCGAAACGCTCGGTGAGGTCCGACTCGAGCGGGTCGACGATCGGGATCTCCCCGAGTGCCAGCCCGAGATCGGCGATGCGGGTGCGGATCTGGTCTTCCGGCCCGAGCAGGGTGAGGTCGCACACCTGTCGCCGGCAGATCCGTTCGGCGGCTCGCAGGATCCGGTCGTCGGTGCCCTCGGGCAGGACGATGTGGGCCTTGGCCGCCTTGGCCCGCTCGATCAGGTCGTACTCGAACATGATCGGCGTCACGACCTCGGATCGGCCGACCTCGATGCGCTCGCCGAGGGCGGCCAGGTCGACGTGCTCCTCGAGGTGGGCGAGTGCGACGTCGATCTTGCGCCGGTCGCCGGGGGTGATCGCCCCTTCCACCTCGTTCGCCGCGATCGCCGTGTCGAAACTGTCGGTCGAGACCGAGAGCAACGGCACGGGGACACCGCCCGACATGCCGGCGATCAGCGACGTGACGCGATCGTCGGGTCGGAGGCCGCCGCTGAGCAGTACGCCCGACACGCTCGGATAGGCGGCCGACGTCCGGGTCAGCATGGCGGCGAGCACGACGTCGGGACGGTCGCCGGGAGCGATGAACACGGTGTCGTCCTCGACGTGGTCGAGCATGTTCGGCACCGACATCGCGGCGACCTTCACGTGGCCGACGGAACGAGTGAGGTCGTCCGGGTCGCCGGCGACGAGTTCGGCACCGAGCGCTCCCTGGAGCTGAGCCAGCGAGGGTTGGCGCAGCTCGGGGAGCTCGGGCACGGCCCACACCGGATCGTCGCTGGTCTGCTGGGCCAGACGCTCGCGCAGCGGTCCGAGCACCGACGGCCCGACGCGGTTCACGACCATCGCACTGATCGCGTCGTCGCCGAACGAGTCGCGCCCCACCCGGAATCGTTCGACGATCTCGTCGACGCTGCGGTCGTGCCCGTTGACCACGACGACGATCGGGGCGCCGAGGTGCTCGGAGATCCGCAGATTGACGTCGAGTTCGATCGGCGACGAGGCGCCGGTGAAGTCGGTGCCCTCGACGACGACGAAGTCGCTGACGGACTCGATCTGCCGGAAGCGCTCCACGACCCGCGCCATCCCTGCTCGGGACGTGTTCCCGAACTCGCTCCGTTCGGACGCGGTGAAGGCGTAGCCGCACCGCTCGTCGGGGAGGTCGTAGCGGCTTCGGACGAGCGCCAGGTCGTTGTCGTCGTCGGACTGGACGATCGGCCGGAAGAAGCCGACCCGGCCGACCCGCCGGGAGAGCAGTTCGACCAGGCCGAGCGCGACGAGCGACTTCCCGCTCGCCGGACCCATCGCCGTCAGGTACACCGCGCGCGTCACGCCCCCGACAGTAACGGCAACGACCGGTGCGCGGCAGGGGACGTCCGGCCCGGTCGGCCAGGGTTCATCGTCCCGTCACGTGTGTGTGGCCCGCGTGGCCACGCCCGACGCTCAGGTGGTGGCGTTCGCCGCGGTGTCGATCCAGGGTCCGACGCCGCTGATGCGGTCGACGGCGACGCGCACCACGACCAGGTCGGGTGAGTCGCGCAACGCCAGCGGGTGCCGGTCGAGGCCGGTGTACTTGCGCGCCAGACGATCCATCAACGTCGGGTCGGCGCCCGTCGTGAGCGACGCCGTGCCGCGCACGACGAGGTGGCGTTGGAACCCCTGGTCGTTGCGGATGTCGTCCTCGATCGAGATCACGACCGACGGGTCGGCCTCGAGGTTCTTCGCTTTTTGGCTCGATCGATCGCAGCCGAAGACGATCTCGTCGTCTTCGATGATGACCCACACGACCGACACCTGGGGCGTTCCGTCGTGGTTGCGGGTCCAGACGTGCGCGACCGCATCCGAGCCCAGGAGCGCCTGAGCCGGTGCTGACAACAAGGACATGGTGTGCCCCCTTTCCCCTCGGCCATCCAGTACACCGCGACTTCGTCTCCCTGTCCAGAGGCGACGTCCGGCGTGTCGGTGGCCCCGACGCGACGACATCCTCCGGGCGGATCAGCGTCCGCCCGGAGGATGCGGTGCCGGCGAGGGGAGGGCTCAGCCGTGGATGTGGTCCCGTCAGGTCGGGTCGGGGTTCATCTCCCAGTGCTCGGGCGAGCGCCAGAGCGCGCTCGCCGTGAGGTTGCGGATCGCGGTCATCTCGCTCGGGAGCCGGGTGTGGAGCTTCATGAACAACTCCTCGACCTGGAGCAGCTCGGCGTCCCAGTCGGCTCGGTCGATCGACATGCAGTCGAGGAAGTCGGCCTCGGTGAAGTCCTCCAGGCCCTTCCAGTTGATGTCCTGGTAGCGCGGCATCCAGCCGAGCGGGCTCTCGACGCCGACCGCCTTGCCCTGCGAACGCTCGACGATCCACTGCAGGATGCGCATGTTCTCGCCGAACCCGGGCCAGACGAAGTTCCCGTCGGCGTCGCGGCGGAACCAGTTGACCTCGAAGATGCGGGGCGGGTTCTGGATGCTGCGACCGAAGCCCAGCCAGTGGTTGATGTAGCTGCCCATGTGGTAACCGGCGAACGGCAACATGGCGAACGGGTCACGGCGCACGACGCCCTGCTGACCGAACGCAGCGGCCGTCGTCTCCGACCCCATCGTGGCCGCCATGTAGACGCCGTAGGCCCAGTTGAAGCTCTGGACGACGAGCGGGATCGTGCCCGAGCGGCGACCACCGAACACGAAGGCGCTGATCGGCACACCCTTCGGATCGTCCCAGTCGGGGTCGAGCGCCGGGTTCTGAGCGGCAGGGGCCGTGAAGCGGGCGTTGGGGTGCGACGCCTTCGTGCCGGAGTCGGGCGTCCAGTCGTTGCCCTGCCAGTCGATCGCGTGTGCGGGCGGCTCACCGTCCATGCCCTCCCACCACACGTCGCCGTCGTCGGTCAGGGCGACGTTGGTGTAGATGGTGTTGGCCCGGATCGATTCCATGGCCGACGGGTTCGTGGCGAACGAGGTGCCGGGTGCGACGCCGAAGTAGCCGGCTTCCGGATTGATCGCGTACAGCTTGCCGTCGTCGGGGGACGGCTTGATCCAGGCGATGTCGTCGCCGATCGTGGTCACCTTCCAACCCTCGTCCTGGAACGACTGCGGGGGCACCAGCATCGCGAAGTTGGTCTTGCCGCAGGCGCTCGGGAAGGCGGCGGCGACGAACGTCTTGGCGCCCTCCGGGTCGGTGACGCCCATGATCAGCATGTGTTCGGCGAGCCAGCCCTCGTCGCGGGCCATCGTCGAGGCGATGCGCAGCGCGAGGCACTTCTTGCCGAGCAGGGCGTTGCCGCCGTAGCCCGAGCCGTAGCTCCAGATCTCGCGCTCCTCGGGGAAGTGCACGATGTACTTGGTGTCGGGGTTGCAGGGCCACGGCACGTCCGTGTCGCCTTCGGCGAGCGGGGCGCCGACGGTGTGCATGCACGGCACGAACTCGCCGTCGGTCCCGAGCACCTCGACCGCGCCCCGTCCCATGCGGGTCATGATCTTCATGTTCACGGCGACGTACGCCGAGTCGGTGATCTCCACGCCGAGCTGGGCGATGTCGGAGCCGAGCGGGCCCATGCTGAACGGGATGACGTACATCGTGCGGCCCGCCATGCAGCCGTCGAACAGGTCGCCGAGGATCCCACGCATCTCGTCGGGGTCCATCCAGTTGTTGGTCGGTCCGGCGTCTTCTTCGGTGCGCGAGCAGATGTAGGTGCGGTCCTCGACGCGGGCGACGTCGCTCGGGTCGGAACGGGCGAGGAAGCTGCCGGGCCGCTTCTCTTCGTTCAGCTTGACGAAGGTTCCGGCATCGACGAGTTCCTGGGTGAGTCGGTCGTACTCCTCGTCGGAACCGTCGCAGAAGTGGACGGCGGCCGGCTTGCACAGTTCGACCATGTCGGTCACCCACTGGATGAGTCCGTCGTGTTGTACGTAGTCCGGGATTTGCAGGGGGGAAGCCATGAGTCCATCGTCGATTCCGATCGCCCATCTGTCCATGGGAAAACGTCCCGGATCGACCGGGGACATCGGTCGTCGCGACGCACCTGAGTGTGCGTTCAGGCGCGATGTCCGAAGGGGCTCGCGGCGCCGTAGAGTCTCGCGCCACCATGAATCGCCCCAGTGAGGACGCAGCGCTCGAACGGCTGCGCCAGTTCGACTCGCCGGACCGCCCGGCCACCACCACCGCCGAGATGCCCTCGTCGGCGCGCCCGTCGCCGCCGCCCGATCAGCTCGACCAGAGTTCCGGTACCGGTCAGTTGTTCGCGTCGGTCGTCGTGCCCGGCCTGCCGTCGATGAAGCGCCGACCGCTGCTCGGCATCGTGCTGTTCGCCGTCGGGGTGCTCCTGCCGTTCGTGATGCTGGCCTGGGTGTACGCCAACCGCGACGACCTCGTCGGGTTCGCGCTCGATCCGCAGTTCCTGCTCATCGTCACCGTCGTGGCGCTCGGCGCCGTGCTCGTGCGGCTCGCCGCCGTCGGCGAGGTCTTCCACGCTCATCGGCGTTCGCCCGGGATCGCCGGCCGCACGACGGTCGCGGTCGTGTTGGTGCTCGCGCTCGGACTCCCGGCCTACTGGGTCGCGTTCCAGGCCAACGAGGCGCGTGGGGTGGTCGCCGACGTCTTCGCCGGTGGCAGCGACGACCCGCTGTACACCCCGACCGATGCCGCGGTCGACCAGGGCGATCTCACCAACATCGTCCTCTTCGGCGGTGACGCCGGGCCCGGTCGGTGGGGTCTTCGGACCGACACGATGATCCTCGTCACGATCCACGAGCCCACCGGGCGCACGGCACTCGTGTCGATTCCCCGCAACCTGACCCGAGTCCAGTTCCCGCCCGGCACGCCGATGGCCGACGCGTTCCCGAACGGGTTCGACGACCTGGCGAACGCGATCTTCCCCTACGTGTCGACACGCGACGAGCTGATGGCGGCGTACGGCCGCGACGGTCTCCAGGCCGAAGCCGTCGCACTGTCCGACGCACTCGGCTACTCGCTCGGCATCGAGATCGACGACTTCGCACTCGTCAACATGCAAGGGTTCACCGAGGTGATCGACGCCGTCGGCGGCGTGACCCTCGACCTCGCGACGAGCATCGAACTCCCGCCGTCGCTGCCGGGCGAGCGGGAGTTGCCGTCGTCGATCGGTCCGGGTGCCGTCGACATGGACGGAGCGATGGCGATCGCATACGCCCGCTCCCGATACGCGGACTCCGACTACCAGCGGATGGGACGGCAGCGACAGTTGTTGGCCGCACTCGGCTCACAGGTGTCGGCGACCGAGGCCCTGACCGGGTTCGGCTCGGTCACCGGCGTGCTCGACGACTCGATGCGCACGTCGCTGTCGTCGAGCGAGTTCAGCCGCCTGCTCGACCGCCTCGGCGACAACCAGGCGATCCAGGAGTCCGTCGGTTTGATCCCGCCGTTGATCGAGCCCGGGAACCCCGACTACGACCAGATCCGTGCAATCATCGCCGGCGTTCAGAACGCCATGGTGACCGGCAACCCGTCGGGTTACGCCGGCTGAGCACGCTCAGCGTTCGTGGTCGCCTTGGCGATACAGGGCGGTCAGCTCGTCGAGCCGGGCCTTGACGTCGTCGCCGATCGGTGACTCGACGGCCGCGACCGAGGCAGCGAGCTGCTCCGGCCGACTCGCACCGATGATCGGTGCCGTGATCACGGGGTTGGCGAGCACCCACTGGATCGCCATGGTGGTCATCGGGACTCCGGCGTCCTCGGCCACGGCACGCAGGTCTTCCACCGACGCGAACATCTGGTCCTGCCAGTAACGCTCCGAGTACATCTCGCCCGCTCCGCCGAGCGTGAACCGGGTGCCCTCGGTCGGAGCACCTTGCTTGTGCTTGCCGGTGAGCAGCCCACCCGCGAGCGGGTTGTAGGGAATGACGGCGACGTCGTCCTCCCGGCACAGCGGGAACAGCTCTCGTTCGTTCTCGCGGAACAGCAGGTTGTAGCGGGGCTGCACCGACTCGAACCGGCTGATGCCGAGCGCCTCGCTGCGACCGATCGCTCGGGCGAGTTGATACGCCATCGTGTTCGAGCAGCCCACGTAGCGGACCTTGCCGGACCGCACGAGGTCGTCCATCGCCTGGAGCGTCTCGTCGATCGGTGTGTTCGGGTCGTAGAAGTGGATCTGATAGAGGTCGACGTAGTCGGTGCCGAGCCGTTCGAGCGACCGGTCGATCGCTCGCATGATGTTCTTCCGGCTGTTGCCCTGGTCCCAGGCGTTGGGACCGGTCCGGAAGAAGCACTTCGTGGCCAGCACGATGTCGTCACGCCGACCGTGACGTGCCATCCACCGACCGATCAGCTCCTCGGTGCGGCCGATCGTCTCGACGGGGCCACCGATCGGGTACACGTCGGCGGTGTCGAAGAACGAGATCCCGGCGTCGTACGCCGTGTCCATGATGGCGAACGACGTCTCGTCGTCGCACTGGAACCCGAAGGTCATCGTGCCGAGGCACAGCTTCGAGACGCGAAGGCCGGTGCGGCCGAAACGAACATGCTCCATGGCCGCACCGTACCTTCGGCGTGCTCAGCCCATCAGATCGGCGGCTTCTTCGATGAGTTCGGCGAGTTCGTCGACGTCGTCGTCGCCCATCTCCGACGACAGCGCCTCGGCTTCGACGACGAGCGAGTCCATGTCGATGCCGTCGGCGTAGGGGTTGTCACGGAGCACCTCGGCGAACACGGCCACGACCGTCGCCAACCGGAAGTCGGCGGGGGTGCTCGACCAGTCGATCTCGACGTCGCGCAGGTCGATGTCCTCGTCGATCTCGGTCACGTCGCCGTCGTCGGGGTCCTCCCAGCGGAGGAACACCTCGCCGATCTCGTCGCGGTCGTCCAGGTCGACGCCACGTTCGAGTTCGAGTTCGTAGATGGCAGTGACCTGGTGACCGGCACCGAGCTCGCCGGCGTCGACGTCGTCGTTGCGGAAGTCGCTGTCTCGCACACCCCGGTTCTCGAACCCGATCAGGCGGTACGCCTCGACGACGTCCGGATCGAACTCGACCTGGATCTTGGCGTCCTTCGCGACCGTGAGGAGGGTCGAGGTCAGCTCGTCCTCGAACAGGCGCTCGGCCTCGTCGTCGGTGTCGACGTAGGCGTAGAAGCCGTCGCCCTGGTCGGCGAGCTGCTCCATCGTGACGTCGTTGAAGTTGCCCATCCCGAATCCGACCGTCACGAGGTTGATCCCTCGGTCGGCGTCGTCGCGGATCATCGCCGCCAAGGCGTCGGGATCGGTGACGCCGACGTTGGCCACGCCGTCCGAGGCCAACACGACCCGGTTGATGCCGTCGTCACGGAAGGCCTCGCTCGCCAGCTCGTACCCCGTGCGGAGTCCGCTCTCGAGGTTGGTCGATCCGCCCGGTTCGAGGTCGTCGATCGCGTCGAGGATGATGTCTCGCTCGCTGACCGGCGTCGGGAACAACACGATGCCGGACGCATCGGAGTAGGTGACGATCGCAACCGTGTCGTCGTCGTCCAGTTCGTCGACGAGGATCTCGAGCGAGTCCTTCACCAGCCCGAGCCGATCGTCACGGTCCATCGACCCCGAGGTGTCGACGACGAACGTCAGCGCCGCCGGCCCACGATCCTCGTCGTCGACGATCTCGCCCTGGACGCCGATCCGCACCAGGACGTTGTCGTCGTCGAACGGCGAAGGTCCACCGTCGACGCTGATCTCCAGGCCGCTGCGCGGCGCGTCGTAGTCGTAGGAGAACGCGTTGACGTACTCCTCGGGCCTGACCGACTCGATCGGCGGGAGCACCCCTTCGTCGATCCACCGTCGCATCACCGTGTACGAGCCGGTGTCGACGTCGAGCGCGAAGGTCGACAACGGGTCGTCGCTCGTGTCGACGAAGTCGCGATAGCCGTAGTCCTCGAAGGTGTTGTCCTGCTCCCGGTCGGTCGGCTCGACCGGTTCGGGTGCGAACAGCCCGCCGGACCCGTCCTCACCGGCGGTCGGCGCCGCGGCTTCGTCGGCGAACTCGGCGTCTGCGTCTCCGGCCGGGGCATCGGCCGGTTCCTCTGCCGGTTCCTCGGTCGCCATGTCGTCGCCCTCGGCGTCGTCACCGCCGTCGTCTCGAGCATCATCGGCGGGATCGGACGCGGGTTCGTCGGCCGGTGGTGCGAAGACGTCCTCCTCGTCTCGCCCACCGTCGGACGACTCGGACGACCGGGACGACTGCTCGATGTCGTCGTCGCTCGAGGAGTCGTCATCCCCACTGCAAGCAGTGAGCATCACCCCCACGGCGACCAAGGCCGCCACTGTCTGGTTCACGTTGCTGCGCTTCATACGGTTTCGACGACGCGCCGACGGCCGGCGGTTCCGACGGGAATGTGTCGAACGAGTGACGATGCCGTGACGTGCAGCGCGGCGCGGCCGGTTCCTGCGACGCCGCTCCGACTGTTCACCCGTCGCTCGCCGCCGGTTCACCATGCGGCGATCCGTCGTCCATCCGACGCATCTAGTTTCGCCGCCGATCGAACCGATCCCCAGGCGAATGGAGCAATCAGTGACCGTTGACGACGGCATCAGCAACCCCTCGAGCAACCGTCCCTTCGAGGACGTGTTGGCCACCAACCTCAGCCGGCGCAAAGCCCTCATCGGCGGCGGCGCCACCGCCGCGATCGCCTTCTTCGGCGCCTCGACCGTGGCCGAGGCGGGAGCGCCCGCCAAGACCGGCAACGGCAAGGGGGTCGGCAAGAGCAACGGCAACGCCGTGTTCCACAACTCCCTGATCGGCTTCGCCCCCTGTCCCAACCCGGGCGGGCCGAACCCGACGATCTCCGACGACTACGAGTACGACGTGATCATCCCGTGGGGGACGCCCCTGCAGCCGGGCGGCGTCGACACCAACGGCGGTCGTCCCACCTCCGAGGCCGAGGCGCTCCAGCAGATCGGCCTCGGTCACGACGGCATGCACTTCTTCCCGATCAACGGTCGCAGCGACCACGGCATCCTGTGCATCAACCACGAGTACGGGACGACGCCCCACGTGCTCGGCAAGGCGTTCCCCGAAAGCCTCGAGGACGTCCGCATCTCGCAGGCCATCCACGGCAACGCGGTCGTCGAACTCAAGCGCACGAACGGGACGTGGGAGCGGGTCGCGTCGAACTACAACCGGCGGATCACCCCGAACACCCCGGTCACCTTCGACGGTCCCGTCGCCGGGCACCCGCTGCTCGACAACCCGGCGGGCAACGCTCCCGCCGGCACGGTGAACAACTGCGCCAACGGCTCGACGCCGTGGGGTACCTACCTCACCTGCGAGGAGAACTTCAACGGCTACTTCGGAGCGAACGAGACGTTCACGGCCACCGAGCGTCAGGCGCGTTACGGCCTGTCGGCCGGCGGATTCGGCTACGGCTGGCACGTCTACGACGAGCGTTTCGACCTGACGAACCCCGACTACGTGAACGAGTCCAACCGCTTCGGCTGGATCGTCGAGATCGACCCGATGAGCCCGACCTCGGCACCGGTGAAGCACACCGCGCTCGGCCGCATCAAGCACGAAGGCATCGCGCTCACCGTCGGCCGCGGCGGTCGCGTGGTCGGCTACATGGGTGACGACGAGCGGTTCGACTACATCTACAAGTTCGTGTCGGCCAAGAACTGGAAGTCGATGCGGGCACAGGGCAAGAGCCCGCTCAGCGAAGGCCAGCTGTTCGTCGCCCGCTTCGACGACGACGGGACCGGCCAGTGGCTCGAGCTCACGATCGACAACCCGGTGCTCGCCGCCGAGTTCGCCGACCAGGCCGAGGTGCTCGTATACGCCCGCAAAGCCGCCGACCTGCTCGGCGCCACCCCGATGGACCGCCCCGAGTGGACCTCGGTCGCCCCGAACGGCGACGTGTACTGCACCCTGACCAACAACACCCGTCGCACCGAGGCGAACGCCGCCAATCCGCTCGCACCGAACCCGGACGGTCACATCATCCGCTGGCGCGACAGCGACAAGCACGTCGGCACGTCGTTCGAGTGGGACATCTTCCTGGTCGCCCAGGACAGCCACGGCACCGAAGCCGCCTACGGGTCGCCCGACGGTCTGTGGGTCGACCCCGACGGCCGTGTGTTCGTCCAGACCGACGGTGGACAGCCCTACGGCAACAACCAGATGCTCGTCGCCGACCCCAAGACCAGGGAGATCCGGCGCATCTTCGCCGGCGTCGACGGCGACGAGATCACCGGCATCGCGGTCACTCCCGACCGTCGGACGATGTTCGTCAACACCCAGCATCCGGGCAACGGCGACCCGTCGTCGACCAACTTCCCGGTGCCGGGCGCCGGCGGCCCCGAGATCCCTCGTGACGCCACCTTCGTGATCACCCGCAAGGACGGCGGGATCATCGGTTCGTGACGTCTGCGCCCCGGCCCGGTTCTGGTAGGGAGACCGAGCCGGGGCGCAGCCCCGTCACCGTCCCGGGCGGTCAGGCGTCGCGTTCGGCCACGAGCTGCGACTCGCGAGCGGCGGCCGCGAAGATGCCCTTCGACATCAGCGACGGCTCGACCTTGCGGCGCCGCAGATAGATCTCGGCCCGCTTGGCGTGCACCTCCGGATCGTCCGGCGCCGCCCAACCGGCGAAGTCGGCGAGGTGGCTCGCGAGGCGGACGTCGCCGTCGTCGAGCGCTCGGTCGGCCCGGTCGAGCAAGGCCTGCGTGCCGCCCGCCAGCTCGGCCACGGCCGCGCCCACCGTGGCGTCGGGAGCCGGCTTCAGGCGACTCGCAGCACCGTCCCACCAGCCCCCGAACTGGCGCCACACGTTGCGCACGACGAACTCCGGCTCGTCGTACAGCGGTCGCAGGTAGGGGAGCGCCAGCGTGTCGTCGGGCACCCGGACCGTGTGCACGATCTCGTCGAGCTTCGCGCCGGCGTTCATCATCGACACCACCTCGTCGACGATCGCGTCGAGGGCGTCGGCGACCGTGTGCAGCACCGTCGAGATCCGCTCGGCGCCGGCGATCGGTAGCCCGTGGGCGGGCACGACCAGTTCGGGAGCGAGCGCCGCCATCCGGCGCAGTGCCGCCGCCCACTCGATCGGGTACCGCTGCACCTTCTGCGGGTTGCCGGCGTTCGGGAAGTTCCAGATCAGGAAGTCGCCGGCCATGATCGCCTTGCGGCCCGGTAGCCACGCCCACAGGTGGTCGTCGGTTTCGCCGCGGTCGTGGAACAGCTCGATCGTCTCGTCGCCGACCTGCATCGTGTGGGAATCGCCGACGACGGTGGTCGGCCACAGTGTGGTCGTGGGCAGGAACTGGCGCCATCGGGCGAGCGCCTCGTCGTCCGACTCGGCGAGCAGCAGGCCCTGGTCCTGCCGGATGCCGCCGAACTGGCGCTGGTTGATGTCGATGTTCCAGTCGTTCGTCGTCCGGTAGCGCTCGAAGCGGGCAGCGACTCGTTCGTGGCCGATCACGTCGAGGCCGCCCCAGCGTTCGGCGAACGCCCCGCTGCCACCGACATGGTCGATGTGACCGTGCGTGTAGACGAGATGGGTGACCGGGACGTCCGACCAGTCGGCGATCGCCGCCGCGACATCGTCGCCGGTGCTGCGGTGCGAGGCGTCGAACGCGATCGCACCGGCATCGGTACGGACCACTACGGAGTGGCTGAAACTCTCCACGACCGCCATCCCGTCGCCGATCTCGCTGAGTTGCTGGGTGACGCGATTGACCGGCTCGTCGAGGACACGGTCGTCGATGATGCGGCTGGAGAGTTCGAGCAGGTCGGCCATGGTCCGACGGTACTGCTCGGTTCGAACGAGGAACGGACGGAGAAGGTGCGGAACGGGTCCGAACCAGTCGAGAAACAACCGGAGAACTGCCTGGTAGTGGCAGGTGGGCGTCCGTACCGTCGCACTCGTCGACCCCCGAACAAGGAGCCAGCATGATCCGTACCCGAACCGCCCTCGCCGCCACTGTCGCCGCAGCGCTCACCCTCGCAGCATGTGGTGACGACGACGGCAACGACACCGCCGCTCCCGTCGAGTCCGTCGCCGATGACGAGATGGCCGATGAC
>JBPEWX010000208.1:0-4005 GCA_052032235.1 Ilumatobacter sp.
CGACCGCTGCGAGATCGAGAGGGCGATCCTGCTCGACGGGGTCGAGGTGGGCGCCGGCGCGCAGCTCCGGAACGTGATCCTCGACAAAGGGGTCAAGGTGCCGGCGGGCTACCGGATCGGCGTCGACCCGGCGCTCGACCGTGAGCGCTTCGCCGGCCGCAAGGGCTGCGTCGTGACCGACGAAGGCCTCGTCGTCGTCGGCAAGGGCGAGCAGCTCCCCGAGTAACCCCCCGGTCTACTCGGGTCGGGTGTCGGAGGTGACGGCGACGAACGAGCCGTCAACGTCGATCACCTGACCCGGGACGGGTGCGCTGACCGGAGGGAACGATTCGTTGCGGCGACCCACAGGACCCCGGAGTCAGGTGACCGCCGGTAACGGGTTCGGCTGCGCCTCACCCGTCACCTGTGGCACCTGACCCGCTCAGGCCCGGCCCGCTTCGGAGTGACGTCTCGCGGGGGCGGCGGAGGACGACGACGGCTCGGTCGGCGACCTCGAGTTGGAAGATGTCGACCGGGGCCGCTTCGGGGGCACGCGTTCGTTCGCCGTGCGTGGCGGTGTCGAACTCGACGACCCAGCCGCCGGCGACCGGTGTCGGGATCGTGAACGTGATCGGCTCGTCACCGGCGTTGAACAGCACGAGGAAGTCGTCGTCGGTGATCGCCTCACCCTGCTGATCCTTCGACGGGATCGCGTTGCCGTTCAGCCACACCGCCAACGAACGGGCGAATCCGGCATTCCAGTCGTCGTCGGTCATCACGTCCCCGGCGGGCGTGAACCAGCCGATGTCGGCCTCGGTGCTGCCACCGCGGATCGACGCACCCTGGAACCAGCGTCGACGGCGGAACACCGGGTGGTCGCGACGCAGCGCGATCATCCGTTGGGTGAAGGCGAGCAGATCGTCGTCGGCCGACTCCCAGTCGACCCACGACACCTCGTTGTCCTGCGCGTAGGCGTTGTTGTTCCCGCCCTGGGTGCGCCCGATCTCGTCGCCCATCGTGAGCATCGGCACGCCCTGCGACAGCAGCAGCGTGGCGAGGAAGCTGCGCACCCGTCGAGCGCGCAGCTCGCAGATCTCGGGGTCGTCGGTGGGGCCTTCGACGCCACTGTTCCACGACAGGTTGTGGCTCTCGCCGTCACGGTTCTCCTCACCGTTGGCCATGTTGTGCTTCTCGTTGTACGACACCAGGTCGTTCAGCGTGAATCCGTCGTGGGCGGTGATGAAGTTGATGCTGGCGTTCGGTCGGCGCCCGTTCGACTCGTACAGGTCGCTGCTGCCGGTGAAGCGGTAGGCGAACTCACCGAGCGACTGCTCGTCGCCGCGCCAGAAGCCGCGCACGTTGTCGCGGTAGCGGCCGTTCCACTCCGACCACAGGGTCGGGAAGTTGCCGACCTGGTAGCCGCCCTCGCCGATGTCCCACGGCTCGGCGATCAGCTTCACCTGCGAGATGATCGGATCCTGCTGGATGATGTCGAAGAACGCCGACAATCGGTCGACGTCGTGCAGTTCGCGGGCGAGCGCCGCTGCGAGATCGAACCGGAAGCCGTCGACGTGCATGTCGAGGATCCAGTAGCGCAGGCTGTCCATGATGAGCCGGAGGACGTGCGGGCTGCGCACGTTGAGGCTGTTGCCGGTGCCGGTGTAGTCGACGTACTGCTCGGGGTCGTTCGGGTCGAGCCGGTAGTAGACGGCGTTGTCGACGCCGCGCATCGAGAGCGACGGGCCGAGGTGGTTGCCCTCACCGGTGTGGTTGTAGACGACGTCGAGGATGACCTCGATCCCGGCGTCGTGGAGCGTCGACACCATGTGCTTGAACTCCTGCACCTGCTGCCCTTCGGTCCCCCACGCGGCGTAGCCGTGGTGCGGAGCGAGGTAGTTGATCGACTGGTATCCCCAGTAGTTGCGGAGCCCCTGCCGCACGAGGAACTCGTCGTGGACGAACTCGTGGGTCGGCATCAGTTCGATCGCCGTCACGCCGAGTTCCTTGAGGTACTCGATGACGGGTTCGGTGGCCAGGCCGGCGTAGGTGCCACGCAGTTCGGGCGCCACGTCGGGGTGGTTCATCGTGAGGCCGCGGACGTGGGCCTCGTAGATGACGGTGTCGGGGAGCCGGGTGTTGGGCGACTTGTCGTCGCGCCAGTCGAAGTACGGGTTGATGACGACCGACCGCGGCATGTTCGCCGCCGAGTCGAGTTCGCTCATGACCGAGCGGTCGTCGAAGTCGTAGTCGTAGACCTCGGGTCCCCACTCGATCTCGCCATCGACGGCCTTGCCGTACGGATCGAGGAGGAGCTTGTTCGGGTTGAACCGGCTGCCCTTCGTCGGCGCCCACGGCCCGTGCACGCGGTAGCCGTACTTCTGGCCAGGCCCGACGCCGGGCAGGTACACGTGGTGGTTGAACGCGTGCACCTCGGTCATCTCGACGCGCGTTTCGTTGCCGTCGCGGTCGAACAGGCACAGTTCGACCGTCTCGGCGTCTTCGCTGTACAGCGAGAAGTTGGTGCCGCGACCGTCGTAGGTGGCGCCTTGGGGGAACGGCGTACCCGGCCAGGTGGTCGGGGCGTGGGCCGCACGTTCGTCGGATTGCTGCTTGGGCATGGTGTCGTGTTCCCGGGGTGGAGGGATCGGCAAACGGTACACCCGGTGCAACCGCTTTCGGCCAACGGCGGTGGCCGCCGACCACGCTCCGTGACCGACTTCAGCCGGGCTGTCATCCCGCCGATGAAGAGGCATGCTGCGACCTGCGACGACGGATGCCCTCGACCGCTTGATCGCGTCGGCCTTCGACGTCGATCGGGAGCTCGACATGGCGCTCGTCCAGCTCGGCGTGTTGCCGCCGCTCGACCTGTCGGTGATCCGATCCTGGCTCACCCTCGACGGGGTGGGCGTGCGTGCCCGCTGCAACGGTGACGGTCACCGCATCATCGACGTGCTCGTCGAACGACGGATCGTCGCCAGCATCGGCCACGACGGGGCTGTCGAGCTGCCTTTCGCTGCCTCAGCCTGAGATCGCGGCGTAGTGCCGCCGCCGTTCGGTGGCGTCACAGGCCGGTTCGACGACCGTACCGGTACCGAGGTGCCACCGCTCGGTGATCGTGTCGATGGCGTCGCCGCCCACGATCGCGGCTGCCTGCACGGCGCTGCCTGCGGCGACCGTTTCGTCGGTCGACGGAACGATCACCGGACGACCGAGCAGGTCGGCGCAACGCTGCCGGTACGCGACCGATCGCGACCCTCCGCCGACGAGGAAGGTGCGACCGTCGATGGTCGCCCCGACCGAACGGATCGCCTCCACGCCGTACAGCACGCTGCACAACACCCCGTCGTGGGCGGCGAGTGCGAGCTGTTCGCGCGTCGTCGCGTTGGTGAGTCCGTGGAACGTGCCGGTGGCATCGGGCAGGTTCGGGGTGCGCTCGCCGTCGAAGTACGGCACGAGCATCGCCGGACCGGGTTCGTCGACGGCGGCCATGGCCAGTTCGCCGAGCCCGGGTGCGTCGGTACCCAGCCACCGTGCGACCGTGTCGGTCACCTTGGTCGCGTTGAGGGTGCAGACGAGCGGGAGGAAGGCACCCGTCGCCGATGCGAACCCCGCCACGGCACCCGACGGGTCGTGGGTGGGGCTGGAGGAGACGGCGAAGACGACACCCGACGTGCCGAGTGAGACGGCGACATCGCCGGCCCGCAGCCCGAGGCCCAGTGCGGCGCCCATGTTGTCGCCGGTGCCGGGCCCGACGATGACGCCGTCGGGCAGCTCGAGTTCGGCCGCCGCCTCCGGGGTGATCCGACCGGCCACCTCGGTCGGGCCCAGCACGGTCGGCAGCGCGCCGGACCAGTCGTCGGCCGCTGCGGCGAGGAACTCGTCGGCGGTCCGGTCGGACACCGGGTCGTACCAGCCCGTGCCGGATGCGTCGCCGCGGTCGGTGACGTGCTCGCCCGTGAGCCGCCACGTCAGATAGTCGTGTGGCAGCATCACCCGAGCCGCACGTTGCAGTGCCTCGGGCTCGTG
>JBPEWX010000209.1:0-2032 GCA_052032235.1 Ilumatobacter sp.
GGGTGGACGCCGACGGCTTCGACGCACCGATCGTGACCCGATCCGGCGGGTTCGGCGCCGACCACGCACTGGTCGACCTGCTCGATCGGCTCCGTCGGCCATGAACCGCCCGTACGCCATCACGATGGGCGACGCCTCCGGTGTCGGCCCCGAACTGATCCTCCGGCGTGCCGCGAGCGGTGCACTGCTCGGTCCCGACGTGGTCGTCGTCGGTGACGCAGCGATCCTGCGCTCCGGTCTCGACCTGCTGGGCGTGGACGCTCCGATCCGTGTCGTCGACCGCCCCGGCGACGCCGGCGACGGAACCCTCGACGTGATCGACGTCGCCGCGTTGACGGCCGATCGGCATCGGCCGGGCGAGCTCGACCGCGATGCCGGAGCGGCCGCCCTGCAGTACGTCGCGTGCGCCACCGACCTGGCACTCGCCGGTGACGTCCGGGCGATCGTGACGATGCCCATGAACAAGGAAGCGACGCAGCTCTCGTCGCCGACGTTCGTCGGCCACACCGAGTTCATCGCCGAGCGTTGCGGTGCCGACTCGGTCACGATGATGCTCACCGCCGAACACGATCACGGCACCCTCGCCGTGACGCACGTGTCGACGCACTGCTCGCTGCGAGACGCCATCGAACGCACCCGCACGCCACGTGTCCTCGACGTCGTCCGTCTCACGCACGACTCACTCCGCGGATACCTGGACCGACCGCGCATCGCCGTGTGCGGTCTCAACCCGCACGCCGGTGAACACGGGCTGTTCGGCACCGAGGATTCGGAACAGATCGCCCCGGCCATCGAGGCAGCTCGCGCCGAGGGGATCGACGCCACGGGGCCGCACCCTGCCGACACGGTGTTCTTCCAGGCCGTGCATCGCGGCCGCTACGACGCGATCGTGGTCATGTACCACGACCAGGGTCACGCGCCGATGAAGTTGCTGGCCTTCGACACGGGCGTCAACGTCACGCTCGGACTGCCGATCGTGCGCACCTCCGTCGACCACGGCACCGCGTTCGACATCGCGTGGAAGGGCGAGGCGTTCACCGACTCACTCGATCACGCGCTCGCCGCAGCTCGCCGGCTCGCTCCCGCCTGATCGCGGCCCGCTGGTTCAGGCGGCGCCGGAGTCGGACTCGGGCACCGGGGCCCGGTCGTGGTACTCCGTCCACTCCCACTCGACGCCGTGCTGATCGAGCAGGTCGAGGAACGGGTCGGGCGGCAGTGCCTCGGGACCGACGACCCCGCGCGCACTCCAGGCGCCGGTGGCCATGAGTTCGATCGCGACCGCCGGCATCACAGCGGTCTGCCAGACGACGGCCTGGTGCCCGAACTGCTTCATCGACCAGGCGTTGTCGACCACGTGGTACAGGTAGATCTCCCGCTCGGCGCCGTCGTTGTCGAGTCCTTTCACCCAGGTGCCGGCGCAGGTCCGACCGTGCATCCGTTCGCCGAGATCCGCAGGGTCGGGGAGCGCTGCGGCCACGACGTCGCGCGGCGACACCTTGACGCCTCGCACCTCGACGGGTTCGGTCGACACGAGATCGAGCTTCTTCAGCGTCTTCAGCACGTTGATGAAGTCCTCACCCAGCCCGTACTTGAACGTCACCCGCTGCACGTCGATCCAGCGCGGGATGAGGATGACCTCCTCGTGCTCGACGTTGACGCACTGGAGCGGCCCGATGCCCTCGGGGAAGGTGAACACCTCCGGCTCGCTGAACGGTTCGGTGGTGAACCACCCTCGTTCGCGTTCGTAGATCACGGGCGGGTTCAGGCACTCCTCGATCGTCGTCCAGATCGAGAAGGTCGGCGCGAAGTCGTACCCGTCGACGACGAGGTCGGCACCGTCGCGGACGCCGATCTCGTCGATCCGGGAGAAGAGGTGGTCGGCCGCGTAGCGAGCGGCGACGTCGGAGAACCCCGGTTCGACACCCATGCCGACGAGCGCCATCAGGCCTCGGTTCTTCCAGACCGGATGCTGCGCGAACTGGGCGTCGCCGAGACGACGGCCGGTCTTGTTGTACGGATCGGTCGGGTGCGG
>JBPEWX010000021.1:0-2746 GCA_052032235.1 Ilumatobacter sp.
GGCTCGTGGTGTTCGACGAGGTGCACGAACGGAATCTCCCCACCGATGTGGGACTCGCGTTCGCCCTCGACGCCCGCGCCACGCTCCGTCTCGACCTGCGCATCCTCGCCATGTCGGCCACGCCCGACACCGCCGCATTGGTGACGGCGCTCGGCGACGCACCACTGATCGAGAGCGAGGGCCGGATGTTCCCGGTCGACATGCGCTGGGCGCCACGCGACCGCAAGGAACGCATCGAGAACGCGACGACGCGCACCGTGCTCCAGGCACTCCGCGAGGAGTCCGGCGACGTGCTGGTGTTCCTCCCCGGCATCGGCGAGATCCGGCGGACCCACGACCAGCTCAGCGGCCAGGTCGGTCCCGACGTCGACGTCTACCCGCTGGCGGGTGCCCTGTCGCTCGCCGAGCAGGATCAGGCGCTCGCTCCCTCACCACCGGGGCGACGACGCGTCGTGCTGTCGACCGACATCGCCGAGACGTCGCTCACGGTCGACGGTGTCCGCGTCGTCGTCGACTCGGGACTCGCCAGGGCGCCCCGGTTCGACGTGCGCACCGGCATGACCCGCCTGACGACCATCTCGACCAGCCGCGCCTCGGCCGAACAGCGAGCCGGCCGCGCCGGCCGCGTCGAGCCGGGCACGTGCTATCGACTCTGGAGCAAGATCGAGCACGGCAGTCGACCGGCGCACGGATCACCCGAGATCACCGAGGTCGATCTCGCCGGACTCGTGCTCGAACTGGCCGCGTGGGGAACGAGCCCCGACGAGCTCGCGTTCCTCACGCCGCCACCTCGCAAGGCGATGCGGAGCGCCACCGAGCTGCTCGAGCGACTCGAGGCGATCGATGCCGACGGGCGCATGACCGACATCGGGCGCCAGATGCTCGGGCTCCCCGTCCACCCACGCCTGGCGCGCATGCTCGTCGACGAGCGCTCCCCGCTCGGATGCGCGCTCGCCGTGCTGCTCGACGAACGAGACGTGTTGCGCGGGCGACCCGACGACCTGCCGGCCGATCTCGGGCTCCGACTCCGACTGATCGCCGGCCGCGGCGGCCACGACCATGCCGACCGTCGTGCGGTCGACCAGGTCCGTCGGCGGGCGCGCGACCTCGCCCGCCGCCTCCGGATCGACTTCGACCCTGACCTGATCGACCCCGACCGGGCCGGACTCGCCCTGCTCCACGCGTTCCCGGACCGGCTCGGCGTGCGACGCAGGCCCGGGCAGTTCCAGCTCCGTGGCGGGACGGGAGCGTGGCTGGCCGACGACGATCCGCTCGCCCACGAACCGTTCGTCGTCGCCGCCGATCTCGACGGCAAACGCAGCCGTGCCCGGATCCGGCTCGGCGCAGGACTCGACGGCGACGAGGTCGCGTTGGCGTTCGGTGACGAGGTCGTCGAACGAACCGAACTCGTGTGGGACACCGACCGCGACGAACTCGTCGAACGAGTCGAACGTCGGCTCGACTCGATGCAGCTGGGGGCGACGACCCGCCGGCCCGAGCCCGGCGAGGCGACCACCGCCGCGTTGATGGATCGGGTGCGCGCGACCGGGCTCGCCGTGCTCGGCTGGTCGGGCGCCTCGATCGCCCTCCGACAACGAGTCGACTTCCTCCACCGCGCCCTCGGCGACCCGTGGCCCGACTGGAGCGTCGAGGCGTTGGCCGACACGGTCGACGACTGGCTCGCCCCGTATCTCCCCGGGGCGACCGGACGGCGCGACCTCGAGCGGCTCGACCTCGTGATGGTGCTGCGCTCACAGCTGCCGTGGCCGCAGGGCGCCGATCTCGACGAGTTGGCCCCGGCGTCGCTCGAACTGCCGACGGGCCGTTCGGTGCCGATCGACTACCGCAGCGACGAGCCCGAGGCGAGCGTGCGGGTGCAAGATCTGTTCGGCACGACCGTGCACCCGACCGCGGGCGGCCGTCCGATCGTGCTCAGCCTGTTGTCGCCCGCCGATCGACCGATCCAGGTGACCGCCGACCTCCCCGGGTTCTGGACCGGGACGTGGGCCGACGTGAAGAAGGATCTGGCGGGCCGCTACCCCAAGCATCACTGGCCCGACGACCCCGGCGGCGCCGAACCGAAGCGTCTCAAGGGACGCTGATGCTCGCCGCTCAGATCGCCGGCATCGACGCCGGCCTCATGGTGCTCGCCATGGTGATCGTGCTGATCGGTGCCGCCACCCAGGCGTCGATCGGGGTCGGACTCGGCCTGTTGGCGGCGCCCACGCTGAGCTTGATCGACCCGGCGTTCATCCCGGGTGCGCTCACGCTGTCGATCCCGCCGCTGGTGGTCGGTATGGCGTGGCGCGAGCGCGAGCACATCGACTCGACCATCTATCGAGCCGTCCCGGCCCGCTTCGTCGGATCGGTCGCCGGCGCGGCCTTGGTGGCGTCGCAGGGCGACGAGGCCGTGACGATCGTGGTCGGGCTCGCCGTCCTGCTCGCCGTGGTCGCCTCGGTCACCGGCCTGCACTTCCGGCCGACGCTGCGGAACCAGTTGATCGCCGGGACCGGGTCGGGGTTCGCCGGCACGGTGGCGGGCGTCGGCGGCCCGCCGATGGCGATCACCTACCAGCACTCCGATCCACGGGTGCTCCGGGCGACGCTGGCGGTGTTCAACACGATCGGTCTGATCTGTTTCACGCTGCCGTCGCTCGTCATCGCCGGGGTGACCGGCTGGCGCGAGGTGCAGCTGGCGTGCTTTCTGGTCCCGAGCGTCGTCGCCGGTTTCTCGGTCGGTAAGTAC
>JBPEWX010000210.1:0-2918 GCA_052032235.1 Ilumatobacter sp.
CTGGACGACGGCTTCCCAGAGCGCGAGGAAGATCGCGCCGAACAGCAACGGCCAGGCGACCGTCGCCACGGCGTGACTGCGGTTCATCGGTCGTCGACCCCGCCCGTCACCGGCTGCTCGATGCCTCGCAGCGCCTCGCGGACCTCGGTGATCTTGTCGTAGAAGCCGGCCGCCTCGCGGGTGTCCTCGTCACGCTCGTCGCCGAGTTGCACGTCGATCGTCTGGGTGATGCGTCCGGGCCGCGGCGACATGACGACGACACGATCGGACAGGAACACCGCTTCGGGGATCGAGTGGGTCACGAACACGACCGTCGTGTGGGTCTCGGCGCAGATGCGGAGGAGTTCGGCCTGCATGTGTTCGCGGGTCATCTCGTCGAGCGCACCGAACGGTTCGTCCATCAGCAGGAGCGACGGAGACGCGGCGAGTGCCCGAGCGATCGCGATGCGCTGCTGCATGCCTCCCGACAATTGCCACGGCATGTGTCGGGCGAATTCCGGGAGTTTGACGAGTTCGAGCATCTCGTGCGCGCGTTCGCGGCGCTGGTTCTTGTCCCAGCCCTTCAGCTCGAGCGGCAGTTCGATGTTCTTCTCGACCGAGCGCCACTCGAACAGGCCCGCCTGCTGGAACGCCATCCCGTAGTCCTGATCGAGTCGGGCCTGGCGGGCGTTCTTGCCGTTGATCGTGATCGCACCCTCGCTGGGTTCGAGCAGGTCGGCGACCAGCCGGAGCAGGGTCGACTTACCGCACCCGGACGGCCCGATCAGCGACACGAACTCGCCGGGCGCGATCGTGAGGTCGACGTCGACGAGGGCGTCGACCTGGCCGGGCGTGCCGGGGTTGAACACCTTCGACACCTTGCTGACCGCGACGGCGGATGTGGTCACGTGAGTTCCTCCTGCGGGCGATCTCGCATGACCACCACTTCCATCAACACGACCAGGCCGTAGAGCACCAGCCCGAGCGCGGCAGCGCCGAAGATGGCGCCGTACAACTTCTCCGGATCGCTCGTGGCCGCTTGGCCGTACGAGATCACCGCTCGTCCGATCCCGCCCGGGATCCCGGTCGAGATCTCCGACACGATCACGCCGATCACCGACGCCGTCGCGCCGAGCTTGAGCGCCGGCACGAGATACGACACCGACGCCGGCAAGCGCAGCCGCCACAACGTCTGCCACCAGGAGGCCGCGTAGCTGTCCATCAGTTCGAGCGCCGCCGCGGGCGGCGAGTTGAGGCCACGCAACGTGCCGACGGCGATCGGGAAGAACGACAGGAAGGCGGCCAGCACGCACACCGACGCCCAGCGCGGCCATTCCCAGCCGAACAGGTCGAACCGCCCCGACCACGAGACGACCTGCGGCGCCAACGCGATCAGCGGCACGGTCTGCGACATGACGATCCACGGGAGCAAACCGCGCTCGACGACCCGGAACCGTGCCATCAGGATCGCCAGACCGATGCCGACGATCGAGCCGAGGACGAGGCCGCCGAGGGCGAGCCGGAACGTGTACCACGCGTAGCCGAGCACCGCGACCCAGAGCGGACGCGAGTCGGCGGCGGTGCTCTCGTTCTCGAACAGCCTCGACACCATGTCCCACGTGTGTGGCATCGCCCGATCGGACGTCTTCGGCAGGATGTTCACGCCGAGGATCGAGCCGCCGTCCTCGGGGCCGATCCACTTGTAGAACTCCCACCACGCTGCGACGAGCACGAGGGCGAGCACGAACATCGCCGCGCGGCGAGCACCGCGGGCGATCACGGTCGACCTCCCGCTCGGGCGAGCGCGCCGTCGATCACGTCTTGGCGAGCTTGGTCTCGTTGACGAACGGGATGACGCGCTCGCCGTACTCGGTGAGCGTGTGGTCCTTGCCGTCGTGCTGCAGGTAGATCGAGAACTGATCGACACCGAGCTCGCGCAGTTCGGCGAGCCGTTCGAGCTGCGCCGACGGCGGGCCGAGGATGCAGAACCGGTCGACGATCTCGTCGGGCACGAAGTCGGCGTGGGTGTTGCCGGCCTGACCGTGCTGGTTGTAGTCGTAGCCCTGACGTCCCTTGATGTAGTCGGTGAGGGCCTGCGGGACCGCGTCGGTCTCGTCGCCGTAACGCATCACGATGTCGGCGACGTGGTTGCCGACCATGCCACCGAACCAGCGGACCTGGTTCCGCATGTACTCGATGTCGTCACCGACGTAGGCGGGCGCGGCGACACAGATGGTGATGTCGTCGGGATTGCGGCCGGCGTCGGATGCTGCCGTGCGCACGGCGGAGATGGTCCATTCGGCGATCTGGGTGTCGGCGAGCTGGAGGATGAACCCGTCGCACGTCTCGCCGATCATCTTGAGCGCCTTGGGCCCGTAGCCGGCGCCCCACACCTCGAGCTCGGACTTCTCGGCCCACGGCAGCGTGATCGTCGAGCCCTTGTACTCGACACTGCGACCGTTGGCGAGCTCGCGGATCACGTTGACGGCGTCGGTCATCGTGGCGAGCGTGGTCGGCTTCCCGTTGGTGACGCGCACCGCCGAGTCGCCGCGGCCGATACCGCACACGGTGCGGTTGCCGTACATCTCGTTGAGCGTGGCGTACGTGGAGGCGGTGACGGTCCAGTCGCGGGTCGCCGGGTTGGTCACCATCGGACCGACGATCACGTTGCGCGTCTCCGCGAGGATCTGGGAGTGGATGACGTACGGCTCCTCCCACAGGATGTGTGAATCGAACGTCCAGACGTGCGAGAAGCCGAGGGCTTCGGCACGCTTGGCCAGGTCGATCACCCGCCTCGCAGGCGGTGTGGTTTGGAGGACGATCCCGATGTCCATGGAGCGACACTAGCGATCGTCTTGACAGGCCGTAAAGGAGACGCCGCCGCGTCACGCAGCGTTCACAAACCGAGCCCGTCGGATGAGGTCAGACCCCAACCGACC
>JBPEWX010000211.1:0-3457 GCA_052032235.1 Ilumatobacter sp.
GGCCATCGACGAAGACCCGGAGCGGCTCGCCGAGATCCGCGAGCGCCGTCAACTGCTCGTCGACCTGCGGCGAAAGTACGGTGAGTCGCTCGCCGACGTCATGGCGTTCCATGCCGAGGCCGACGACCGGTTGCGGGAGCTGCTCGACTACGACCGCCGAGCCGCCGAACTCGACGGCCTGCTCGCCGACGCCCGGGGGGCGGCCGACGCTGCCGCCCGCTCGGTACGAGATGCTCGCAGGGCCGCCGCACCCGACCTGGCGCGGGCCGTCGAGTCACATCTTCGCGCCCTCGCGCTGCCCGACGCGGCCGTGGCCATCGAGGTCGGCGGCGACGAACCCGACGACGACCTGGCCGGTGACGGCGTCCGGTTCCTCTTCTCGGCGAACCCCGGCTCGCCGCTGTTGCCGCTGCAGCGCGTGGCGTCCGGTGGCGAACTGGCACGCACCATGTTGGCGCTCCGTCTCGTCCTCACCGGCGCAGGGGGCGACGATGCGGTCGGCACGCTCGTGTTCGACGAGGTCGACGCCGGCATCGGCGGCACCGCGGCGACGGCGGTCGGACGGGCGCTCGCCGACCTGTCGCAACAGCACCAGGTGCTCGTCGTGACGCACCTCGCCCAGGTCGCCGGACGTGCCGCTCATCAGTTCGTGGTGCGCAAGTCGGTCCGCGGCGATGCGACGTTCACCGACGTCACGCCGCTCACCGACGACGCTCGCGTCGACGAGGTCGCCCGCATGCTCAGCGGCACCGTCACCGACGCCTCGCGACAAGCGGCCGGCGAGCTGCTCGGCGAGGGCGGCGCGGCGCGTGACGGAAAATCAACACGATCTCGTCGCTGATCCGCGCCTCGGTGGCGCTGCGCGAGATATGGTGATCTCCCGTCGTGCGATCGTTCGATGCGAGCCAGTCTGACGGAGGTTTCCCCACATGCCGAAGCACATTTTCGTGACCGGAGGGGTTGCCAGCTCGCTCGGCAAAGGTCTGACCGCCAGCTCGCTCGGACGGCTCCTCAAGGCTCGCGGCCTCAAGGTCGTGATGCAGAAGCTCGACCCGTACATCAACGTCGATCCCGGCACGATGAACCCGTACGAGCACGGTGAGGTGTTCGTCACCGACGACGGCGGCGAGACCGACCTCGACCTCGGCCACTACGAGCGCTTCATCGACGAGAACCTGACCCGGGCGTCGAACGCGACGACCGGTTCGATCTACCAGTCGGTCCTGGCCGCCGAACGTCGTGGCGACTATCTCGGCAAGACCGTGCAGGTCATCCCGCACATCACCGACGAGATCAAGCGCCGGATCCACCAGGTGGCGACCGACGACACCGACGTCGTCATCACCGAGGTCGGCGGCACCGTCGGCGACATCGAGATCCTCCCGTTCCTCGAGGCGATCCGCCAGTACCGCAAGGACGCCGGGCGCGACAACGTCTGCTACATCCACGTGACGCTGGTGCCGTTCATCGGTCCGTCCGCCGAACAGAAGACGAAGCCGACCCAGCACTCGGTCACCGAGCTGCGGAGCCGCGGCATCCAGCCCGACATCATCGTGTGCCGCAGCGAGGCGCCGGTCGAGGTCGGTCTGAAGGACAAGATCTCGAACCTCTGCGACGTGCCCGACAACGCGGTGATCAACGCGGCCGACGCCCGGAACATCTACGAGCTGCCCCTGATCCTGCACGACGAAGGCCTCGACACCGTCGCCCTCGAGGTGCTGCGCATGGAGACGAACGACATCGACCTGTCGTCGTGGCAGCGTCTCGTCACCCGCGTCGAGGAGTCGACCGCACCCGTCAAGATCGGCCTGATCGGCAAGTACATCGAGCTGCCCGACGCGTACCTCTCGGTCGTCGAGGCGCTCAAACATGCCGGGTTCCATCACGAAGCGAAGGTCGAGATCGACTGGATCCAGGCCGAAGACGTCGAAGGGCTGCTCGCATCGGGCCGGCTCGCCGACCTCGACGGGATCATCATCCCCGGTGGGTTCGGCTCACGTGGCTTCGAGGGCAAGATCGCAGCGGCGGGTTTCGCCCGCGAGCACGACATCCCGTGCCTCGGCATCTGTCTCGGCTTGCAGGCCATGACGATCGACTTCGCCCGCAACGTGATGGGCCTGGTCGACGCCAACTCGACCGAGATGGACCCGACCACCCAGTACGCCGTGATCGACCTGATGCACGACCAACGCGACGTCAGCGACAAGGGCGGCACCCAGCGACTCGGCGCCTTCTACGCGATCCTCGAGCCCGACAGCAAGGTGCACGCCCTCTACGGCGAGCCGGTCGTCAGCGAGCGTCACCGCCACCGCTGGGAGCTCAACGCCAACTGGAAGCCCCGGTTCGAGCGCTCGGGCCTGCGTTGCAGCGGCCTGTCACCCGACCGGCGTCTCGTCGAGTTCATCGAGCTCTCCGACCACCCGTTCTGGGTCGCCACGCAGGGCCATCCCGAGTTCAAGAGCCGGCCCGACCGGGCGCATCCGCTGTTCAGCGGCCTGATCTCGGCCGCGCTGGCGCGCCGCGATGCGACTCCGCCGGGGCTCCGTCGGATGCTCGACGAGGTGTCCGAGCCCACGTCGGCCGCCGACACCAGCGTCGACTGACGACCGCACCCGGTCGCCGATTGCCGACGCGCCCGGCGCAACGTCTGCCACGATGACCGCATGAGCGAGTTCCGGCACCGCAGCGACCGTCTGGTCCACCAGGGCCACGTCTGGCACGTCGTCGTCGCCGAGTTCGACGCCCCGGACGGGTCGACGTTCGAGCGGGACATCGTCCGCTCACCCGGTGCCGTCGGGGTCGTGCCGGTCATCTTCGACGCCGAGGGGCAACCGTCGGTCGTGCTCGTGAGCCAGTTCCGTCCGCCCTACGAGCGTGCCCTCGTCGAGATCCCCGCCGGCATGCGCGACGTCGAGGGTGAACCGGCCGAGGAGACCGGTCGTCGGGAGCTCATCGAGGAAGCGGGTCTTCGGGCCACGGAGATGGTCCACTTGATCGACATGCTCCCGTCGCCGGGCATGACCGACTCGGTCTGCTCGATCTTCATGGCGACCGGATGCGAGCCGGTTCCGCACGATCGCCACGGTCCGGAAGAGGAGTCGATGGAACTCCTGCACGTCCCGCTCGACGACGCGTTGGCGATGATCGACCGGGGGGAGATCACGGACGCCAAGAGCGTGTGTGGCCTGCTCACCGCGCATCGCCGGCTGAACGCCCCGGACTGACGTGCCGCTCGACGACGCACCCGTCGAGCTCTCGCTCGAGGCCGAGGAGTTCCTCGTGTGGCTGTCGGCCGAACGGGGACGGGCCCGCAACACGGTGTCGGCCTATCGGCGCGACCTGATCCAGTACGAGGCGTGGCTCGCCGCACGATCGCTCGACGTGACGACGGTGCGACACGACGATCTGGTCGACTGGGTGGCCACGCAGCGCGAGGCGGGCGCTGTGGCGGCACCGA
>JBPEWX010000212.1:0-6267 GCA_052032235.1 Ilumatobacter sp.
TTCGGCTGCGCTTCGATGTCGTCGCGGCGCAGCTCGTTCACGAGAGCGATCGGGTCGGGGACCCCGCGCACGACCACCAGATCGTCGCCGGACGGCTCGCCGTCGGAGAACACGCTCTCGACCGTGAGGCCGCCTTTGACGTCGTCGAGTCCGAGCCGGCCGGCGATCATCGCGACCGTGCTCCGACGGACGATGACCTGGTTCGGTCGGTAGGCAAAGGATTCGGCATCCGACGACCGGAATTGCACTCGGTCGTCCCACGGGGTGACGGGCATCTCGGCCATCTCGGGCCCTTTCGACGTAGGTTCGCTGATCGTGCGATCATGGCACGTGGCCGACGACTGGTCTGACGATTATCGGCGCGTCGCCTTCTGGGACGAGCTCAACCAACGGGCCCCGTCCGAACTCGTCGGCCATGCCAGATCTGCGCTCGCCGCCGAGCCCGACACGCTCGTGCACGTGCTCGCCAACTGGGCGCTCGGACGTGCGCAGTTCGACCTCGGACGACTGGCCGACGCCCAGGTGTCGGTCCGCCGGTCGCTCGAGACGATCGACGAGTCGGTCGATGTCGCGTCGCGGGCCGCGGTCGTCCTGAGTTCGACCGTCATCCTGGCCGAGTCGGGCGATGTCGAGTCGGGCCTGGCGGCACTCGACCTGCTCGACGTGTCGGATGACGACGTCCTCGCGGGGCGCGTCGAGGTGCAGCGGTCGTACATGCACCAGCAGGCCGGCCGGCTCGTCGATGCCCTCACCCATCTCGATCGAGCGGAGGCGTTGTTCGGCGCATCCGCCGAACCCCGTGACCTCCACCGCATCCTGCTCCACCGCGGCCTGGTCCTCCTGCAGCAAGGCCGCTTCGAGGCCGCCGAGACCGACTTCGTCGCTGCCGAGCGCCTCGCGCTCGATCACGGCATGACGGCGGCTCAGGCAATGGGAATCGGCAATCGAGCGGTGCTCTACGGCCGCGCCCGCCGACTGGCCGACTCGGTTCGGACCTTCGACGAGGCGATCGAGGTGTATCGCACGATCGGGAGTCCGGCGAGACACGTTGCGCTGATCGAGATCGACCGGGCCGAGGTGCTGATGCACAGCGGGATGGTCGCCGACGCGGTCGCTGCGGCACATCGCGCCGTCGAACTGGTCGAGCCGACGGGCAACCGCGTCCTGCTCGGCGACGCGCTGATGCTCGTCGCCAGAGCCGAGCTCGAGGCCGGTCTCCCGACCGCCGGGCGTTCCGCAGAGCGCGCCGCCGAGATGTTCGAGGTGACCGGCCGGTCCGAGATGGTGCCGCACGCCGCGGCGCTGTCGATGTACGCGCGTCTCCGAGCTGCCGACGCCGCGACCGCCGACGAGGCGATCGCGGCTGCCGGGCGGTTCATCAGCCGGTTCCGTGAACAGGGCTGGCAGCGTCAGGCCGACGATCTGGTGCTCGAACGGGTCCGGCTCGCAGCGCGGACCGACCGCCTCCGACTCGTCCGGTCCGACGTGGAGTCCTTGCGGCGCGGCGCCTCGAGTAGCCAGCGCGACGTCGCCCTGTCGGGCTTCTTGGCCGAAGCGGCGGCCCGACGTGCCGACGGTGAACCCCGGGCGGCGATGGAGACGGCCAAGGCGGGCCTGGGCCACCTCGACGCAATCGTCGCCGAGGCGACGACCCTCGAGGAACGGTCGGCGGTGATGCGGCTCGGCGCCGATCTGAGCCAGCTGATCATCGACGCCGCCGTCGAGCTCGGCGACGCCGACACCGTGCTCGCGGCCGCCGAGGGGACGAGGGCGCGGGCGCTCCACGACGAGCTGAGCGAACGTGACCGTCACCGTCCCCTGACCGAGGACGGGGCGACGCGACTCCGGCGCGAGCTGATGGCTCGGCTCGATCGCCGGACGCTGGTCGAATGGGTCGTCGCCAACGATCGGGTGCATGCGGTCGTCGTCGACGCCAGTGGTCTGCGTCTGGTCGATCTCGCCTCGGTCGGCGACGTGGTGCGGGCGCGCGATCGGGTCTTGGTGCAGCTCGATGTTGCCGCATCCGATCCGGACGGCTCGAGCGTTCGCGCCGAGCGGGCCATCGGACTGCTCGACGAACTGCTGCTCGAGCCCCTGAAGTTGCCCGAGACGGGAGGCATCGTGATCGTGCCCGTCGACCTGCTCCACGGCGTCCCGTGGTCGGGGATGACCTCCCTGTCTCGTCGCCCGTTCGCGCTCAGTCCGAACGCCCAGCTCTGGCTGGAGGCCGACCGTCGGGCCGGGACGGCAGCACGGACTGCCGCACTCGTGATCGGGCCGGACGTCGCCGGCGCCGACGTCGAGCGCGCGGCCGTGGCACGGTGCCACCCGTCGGCGGCGATCGCGTCCGGAGCGGGAGCAACGCCGTCGGCGCTGGCCTCGATGTTGGCGGGTGACGGCCTCGTGCACGTGGCGGCGCACGGCCGATTCCGATCCGACCGGCCGTTGCTGTCGACGCTGCGGCTCGACAGCGGTGAGGTCACGTTGCACGAAGCGGTGCCCGCCCGCGTGGCGAGCCGACTCGTGGTCCTGTCGAGCTGCGAGGCCGGGGCACAGGGCACGTCGGACGGTGCCGAGGTGCTCGGGCTCGGTGCGGTGCTCCTCGCTCGCGGCGCGGCATCGGTGATCGCACCGCTGACCGCCGTGCGCGATCTCGAATGTGGCGAGTTCGTCGCCGAGGTGCACGACGAACTCGCGGGCGGTGAGACCGCCGCATGTGCACTGGCGAACGTCCGAGCGCGATGGCTCGACGACGACGACCTCAGCCGGTGGGCGGTCGCATCGTCGTTCTCGTGCTTCGGGTCGGGTGCCTCGACGGTGTCGCGCTGACGTCGACGTTCAGAAGCGACCGTGGCGGCCGGCGCCGTCGGCGAAGCGCCCCGCACCTTCGAGCGTTTCTCCCGACGCAATGACCTGGAGGCCGAGCACCGTCTCGTTCGCCAGCGCCTCGTCGACGGGCATGCCCCACTGCTCGTAGCTCGAACGGCGGTCGGAGCGCATGCACCGCTGTGGGAAGGTGGCGATCTGCTTCGCCAGACCGATCGCTTCGGCGAGTGCGTTGCCGGGCTCGGTCAGCCGGTTGGCGAGTCCCATGGAGCGAGCCTCGGCGCCGCTGACCCCGCGTCCGGTGAGGATCAGGTCGAGTGCGTGGCTGTGGCCGATGAGGCGCGGCAGGCGGACGGTGCCACCGTCGATCAACGGGACCCCCCAGCGGCGGCAGTAGACGCCGAAGACCGCATCGGTGGCGGCGACGCGCAGATCGCACAGCAGTGCCAGCTCGAGGCCGCCGGCGACGGCGAACCCCTCGACTGCTGCCAGCACCGGTTTCGAGAACGCCATGCGGCTCGGCCCCATCGGACCGTCGACGCTCATGTCGTCGACCACCCGGTTGCCGCGTCCCTCGGAGACGCCCTTGAGGTCGGCGCCGGCGCAGAACGTTCCGTCGGCTCCGGTGAGCACGGCGACCAGCGCTTCGTCGTCGGACTCGAACGCCCGGAACGCTGCGGCGAGTGCGTCGGCGGTCGGTCGGTCGACGGCATTGCGAACGTCGGGACGGTCGATCGTGATGATGCGAACGGGGCCGTCGGTGTCGGTGCGGACGGTGCTCATGGTCGGACGGTACCGAACCCGTACGATCGGGCTCGTGCCCGAAGGAGACACGCTCCGGATCTTGGCGACCAAGATCGACGACCGCTTGGCCGGCCGGCGGGTCGAGCGGTCGATCATGCGCGATCCCCGACTCGCGGGACGTGATCTGGCAGGAGCGACGTTGGTCGACGCCGACGCCTACGGGAAGCATCTGTTCGTTCGCTTCGACGACGGTCGAAGCCTGCACGCCCACCTGAACATGGACGGCAAGTTCAAGGTCTCGCGGCGATCGTCGGCGCCGGAGTGGAAGCGTCGGGTCGAGCTCCACCTGGCGGACGGCGGCTCGCTCGTCGGCGAGGCGGTGCCGATCCTGGAGCTCATCGACACGAGTGCCGAGCACGAGATCACCGACCGGCTGGGGCCGGATCTGTGTGCGATCGGCGGCGCCCCCGACCCGGCGGTCGTGGGGGAGCGGTTGCGTTCGGATCCGGCCGGTCCGCTGTCGGGTGCCATGCTCGACCAACGGATCGTGGCCGGATGGGGCAACGTGTACGCCAACGATGTGCCGTTCGTGTGTGGCGTGTCGCCGCATCAACCGGTCGGTTCGATCGACGGGCTCGCCGATTTGGCCGGGGTCGGGACGGCGTTGATCCGCACCAACGCGCGCCTCGGTTTCCAGAACACCGTCGGCAAGCGACTGCGCACCGACGCGACGTGGATGCACGGGCGCGGCCGTCGCCCGTGCCCCGTCTGCGGCGAGCGGCTGCGTTATGCCCCCGAACGGGACACCCCATGGGGGCGTTCGGTCACCTGGTGTGCGACGTGTCAGCCGTCCGGCGACTCGGCAGCGGTCGACCTCCGTCGGGTCCGGCGTCTCATCGGACTGCACCCGGCGGTCCGCGAAGCGGTCTTTCCGCGCTGAAGGGGGCCGTGCCGCAGCACGACCCCCTTCGGTTGGCGGAGTGAGGATCAGATGTTCTGGGGGCGACGGCTGCCGAGCAGCAGCGTCAGGCCGAACATCATCAGGCCCATGCCGAGCAGGACCATCGTGCGGGTCGAGTCGGAACCGGTCTTCGGGAGCTGGGGTGCCAGCGTGGTCGAGGTGGCGCTGTTCGAGCCGACGATCGTCGTCGTGGTCGTCGGGCCGCCCGAGTCGACCTCGTCGACGGTGGTGCCGATCTTGGCCGACAGGTCGCACACCTCGCCGGGGGCGGGGTCGCAGCTCAGGTCGGTCGAGAGGGCCTCGACCAGCCGGTCGCTCTCGGCGGCGAGGGCGCCGTCGTAGTTGCCGATCGCCATGGCCTGGTTGACGATCGTGTCGTCGGGGGTGACGTCGGCGTCGACACGCACGAGCAGGGTGATCTCGGGCGTGAACTCGCCGGTGGCGAAGCTGCCGTCGAGGTCGCACTTGACGAGCTGCGGCTTGGTCTGCTCCGTGACGGCACAGGTGCCGGCGTCGCCGACGATGCTGTAGTCGACGTAGGTGACGTCGGCCGGGAGCCGGTCGTAGATCGTGACCGGATCGAGCGTCAGGGCGCCGGTGTTCTCGGCGATCAGGCCGTAGTTGAGCTCACCGTTGGGCAGGACCGAGGTCGCCGACACCGTCTTCTCGAGGGAGATGGCGGCGAACGTGTTCTCGATCGTGACGCTGATGGTCTCGTTCTTGTGGCCGTTCAGGACGAACGAGTCGGGGGTGACCGAGTTGGCGTGGGCGTCGCCGGGATCGACTTCTTCGATCTTGTAGTTGACGCCTTCGGGGTTGAACGTCGACGGGAGCGGCACGGAGATCGTCTGGCCGCCCGTCAGCTGGTAGGTGTCGCCTTCCTGGACGTAGCTGTCGCCGACCAGGCGGGAGATCTGGATGGTGTAGGTGGCCGGGCCGGTTTCGGGGCCGTCGATCACCTTGGTGACCTCGACGGTGTTCTGGCAGAACTCGTCGCTGGCCGACGGGGTGGTGGCGGCGGTCTTGCCGTCGAAGGTGATCGTCACGGTGGCGGCGTCGGTCGAGAACACGAGGCTCTCACCGGCGGCCAGGGTGGCTTCGCCACCCGCCCACTGCACGGTCACGGACTCGGTCTCGTTGTTGGTGACCCGGTGCCAGTAGCGCTCGATCTCACCCTCGACCGACAGGTCGAAGCAGATCGCCTCGACCGACACGTCGGGCACACAGTCGGGGCTACCCGGAGGAAGCTGCGGATCCCACTCGCACGGCAACGTCGTGGTGGTCGTCGGCGGCTGCGTGGTGGTCGTCGTGGTGGTCGGCTGCGTGGTCGTCGTTGACGTCGTCGTCGTGGTGGTCGTGGTGGTCGTGGTGGTGGTCGTCGGCGGTTGCGTGGTGGTCGTGGTCGTGGTCGTCGGCGGCTGGGTGGTCGACGTCGTCGTGGTGGTCGTCGGCTGCGTGGTGGTGGTCGTGGTCGTGGTCGTGGTGGTCGGCGCCGGCGGGCAGAAGATGAAGTGCGAGATCGCCTGCTGGCCGACCGTGAGGACGTCACCCTCTTCGACGTTGTAGTACACCCAGTCGACCTGGGCGGCCTTCAACACGACGATGCCGTAGTCGGCGTTCGCCGTCCACGTCTTGCCGCCGCTCTCGTCGAGTTTCCAACATCCCTCGCCCCAGTAGGCCGGGTTGTTGCTCTCCGAGGTGCTCGGCATCTGGACCGGCCCCTCGTAGGCGAGGCT
>JBPEWX010000213.1:0-1726 GCA_052032235.1 Ilumatobacter sp.
TGGGCTCGGTGGCACCGTGATCACCGACACCGCGGCGCTGTTGTTTCTCGTCGTCGTCGCACGGCTCGAGGTGGGTGACCTGGACGCTGTCTACCTGGTGACGACCGGGCCGGTGCTCATCATCGCCGCCGTGTTGATCCTCTGGGCCCTCCCCCGCGTCGGGGCGTGGTTCTTCGCATCGATCGGACAGGAACGTGCCGCGCGCTTCCTCTTCGTGATGGTCGCGTTGTTTGCTGCGTCGTCGGCTGCGGAGTTGGCCGGGGTGGAGCCGATCATCGGGGCGTTCCTCGCCGGCCTGGCTCTGAATCGCATCGTCGTGCGCGGCGGCACGCTGTCGGGCCAGGTTGCGTTCTTCGGCTCGGCTTTGCTGACGCCGATGTTCATGATCTCGGTTGGCATGCTGATCGACCCGGCATTGCTGTTCTCCGACCGCACCACGCTGGTTCGGGCGGCCGGGTTCACCGCTGCGGTTGTCGGAGGCAAGATGACGGCGGCCTATTCAACCGGGACGCTGTTCGGCTGGCGGCGGGCGGAGATCGTTGCGCTGTTCTCGCTGTCGGTCGCCCAAGCTGCCGCGACGTTGGCGGCGGTCTTCGTCGGTTTCGACATCGGGCTGCTCGACGAGTCGACGGTGAACGCCGTCATCATCGTGATCCTGATCACCTGCGTGCTGTCCTCGTTGACCGGTGGGACGGTTGTCTCCCGGTTGCCGCCGCCGCCGGCAAAGATCGAACGCCTGGGTCGACGGGTCCTGCTACCGGTGACGGATCTGACGCCTGCCGGGAGTCAGTTGCGCATCGCGGCGGCGGTAGCCGCCGGCGATGGCGGGACCGTCGTCCCGCTCACGGTGCTCGGCTACGCAACGGCCCCGGCCGACCTGCGACAGCGACGCGCCGCGCTGGTGAGCACCGTCGAGCGCATGGTGCTCGCCGCCGGAGCTGAGGCGCAGAGCGAGGTGCGCTTGGACTCCTCGCAGACCGCAGGTGTGTTGCATGCTGCGGTCGAGCAGGATGCAACATGCATCGTGATCGCCTGGAAGGGGCGGTCGACATTGCGCGGGTCCTTTTTCGGAGAAGCCGTCGATTCGCTCCTGACCGAGACATCGGTCCCCGTGCTCGTCGTGCGACCGTCTGCTGTCGACCGCCCGCCGACCCGGGTTGTCGTGGCGTACGACGACAGCGACCAACGACTCGACCATCGACGAGCCGCAGCGATCGCTGCGGTGGTCGGCAAACGGCTTGCGTACGGCTTCAGGGTCCCACTCGTGGTGTGCAAGGCATCACCCGAGTGTGCCGACGACCTCGATGCGAACGCCGAATGGATCACGATCGCTCCCGACGGGCGACTTGCCGACCTGCTCCGACAGAGCACGACCCCCGGTGACATCATCGTCAAGGCCCTGCCCTCCACGAGCGCCGGCCTCGGCGACCGCGTCGTTCGGCAGATTCACGGCCTCGATGACCGGGTCATCGTCACCACCTCGCCGGCGAGCACAGATTTGCCGGTGACGTGATCGGTAACGCCGTTCGGCGTTCAATCGCAGAGTCCCTGGTCGCGGAACTGCTCCAGGTAGCCGTCGTAGGCTTCGGCCAGCGCAGCGTCGATCGTGCCCGGCGCCCACTGCGAAGAGCACCCGAGAATCGCTCGAGTCTGGGCGTCGTCGCGACTCAGTTCCGGTGCGTCGGTGATACCCCATGCCTCGACGAGCTCGAGGTACCGTTCGAAC
>JBPEWX010000214.1:0-4224 GCA_052032235.1 Ilumatobacter sp.
GCGGCTACCGTCGGCGGCATCGCCGTGTCCACGAGGGCGTCGGCGGCCGACGGCGAACCGCTCGTCGTGGGCGAGGGCAACACGGGAACCAGCACGACGTCGCTGGCGGGTGGGTCGACCATTCGTGTCGACGACGGCATCTCCGCCGGCAACGCCTCGATCTTCGGCGTGAGCAACACCGACACACGCATCGGAGTCCGTGGTGACTCGAGCGGTGTCTCCGGGCGCGGCGTGTCGGGCCTGTCGACGGGCAACGGCGGCGCCGGCGTCTACGGCGAGTCGAACGGCGCCCCGGCGGGCACCGGCGTCATCGGGGTGTCCGACAGCGCGTCCGGTGTCGTCGGCCGGTCGACGAACGGCGTCGGCGTGGTCGGCGAAGGCACCGAATGGGACCTCTACGCCGACCAGTCCGGACGGATCGGCATGGCCGCGATCGCCGTCGGCGAGGCCACACCCGGCATCGCCGGCACGCTGGCGCGGAACAGCGACGGATCGTTGTGGTACTGCTACGCACCGAACCGCTGGCAACGGCTGGCCGGACCGGCGAACGGCGGTGGCTTCCATCCGATCACCCCGGTGCGAGCGTTCGACTCACGGGTGGCGACGTTCCCGGACAGCGGTCTCCTCACGCCGAACTCGCAACGGGTCGTCAGCGTCGCCAACGGGCGAGACGCCCAGTCGGGTGCGGTCACGACGCCCGACGCCGTTCCGCCCCGGGCGACTGCCGTGACCTTCAACGCCACCGTCGCCAACACGTCCGGGCGCGGTCACCTCTCGGTGGTACCGGGCGACACCACCGCGACCGATACCTCGACCGTCAACTGGACCGGAGCGAACGAAGCGATCGCCAATGCGTCGCTCTCCCGACTCGGGGGCGACCGTCAGTTGCGTCTGATCGCCGGCCCGGCCGCGACCTTCCACTGCATCATCGACATCACCGGGTACTACCTGTGACCGACCCGGGTCACTGAGCTCCGGCCAGGGCGCGTCCGACCGAGGCGACGATCTCCTCGGCGGTCGCGCCCGGCGTGAGCACGGTGCCAACACCTGCGGCGGCGAGTTCGTCGAGATCGCTGTCGGGGACGATCCCGCCGACGATGACCGGGATGTCGGCGCCCCGAGCCCGGATCGCCTCGACCACGAGGGGAGCGAGCGTCATGTGCGCGCCCGACAGCATCGACAGGCCGACGGCGTCGACGTCTTCGTCGACCGCGGCCGCAGCGACCGTCTCGGGCGTCTGGAACAACCCGGTGTAGATCACCTCGTAGCCGGCATCGCGAAGGATGCGGGCGACGACCTTGATGCCACGATCGTGGCCGTCGAGGCCGACCTTGGCGACGAGAATGCGTCCTGCGTGCATGATGTGACTCCGTTCAGATGGTCGGCACTTCGACGTGGCGCCCGAACTCGTCCTCGAGGGCGTGCATGATCTCGCCGAGTGTGGCATAGGTCTTGACGGCGTCGATCAGTGCCGGCATGAGGTTGATCTCGGGGTCGGCTGCCTCGGTCCTGACCCGATCGAGCGCTGCTGCCACGGCGTCGGAGTCACGGTCTTGGCGGACGACGTCGAGCCGCTTGCGTTGACGCTGCTCGTCCTCGTTCGTGATCTTCAGCAACTCGAGCTGATCGTCGTCGTTGCCGTCGGTGAAGCCGTTCACGCCGACCGTGATCCGTTCGCCGCTGTTGAGCTTGCGTTCGAGTTCGAATGCCGAGTCGGCGATCTTGCCCTGGAACCAGTTCTCCTCGATGCCGCGGATCGCTCCTTCGAGCATCGAGCCGTCGCCCATCTCGTCGAGTTCGGCGAACAGTTCCTCGGCTCGGCGCTCCATCTCGTCGGTGAGCGCTTCGACGTAGTGGCTCCCACCGAGCGGATCGGCGACGTGGGCCACGTTGGTCTCGTGGGCGATGACCTGTTGGGTGCGGAGTGCGATGCGTGCCGCCTTCTCGGTGGGGAGTGCGAGCGCTTCGTCCATCGAGTTCGTGTGGAGCGACTGCGTGCCGCCCAGGACGCCGGCGAGGGCCTCGATCGCGGTGCGGACGATGTTGACCTCGGGCTGCTGCGCCGTCAGCGACACCCCGGCGGTCTGGGTGTGGAACCGGAGCTGCATCGAGCGTTCGTGCTCGGCGCCGTACCGCTCCTTCAGCCAGCGTGCCCAGATCCGGCGGGCGGCTCGGTACTTGGCGATCTCTTCGAAGAAGTCGATGTGGGCGTTGAAGAAGAAGCTGAGTCGGGGAGCGAACGAATCGACGGGCAGTCCGGCCTCCTTCGCCAGCTCGACGTAGGCGAATCCGTTGGCGAGGGTGAACGCGAGCTCTTCGGCTGCCGTGGAACCTGCTTCGCGGATGTGGTAGCCGGAGATGGAGATGCTGTGCCACCGCGGCATCTCGGCGGCCGTGAACGCGATGGTGTCGCGGACCAGCCGCATCGACTGGCGCGGTGGGAACACGAACTCCTTCTGCGCCTGGTACTCCTTCAAGATGTCGTTCTGGAGCGTGCCGCCGAGCCGTTCGCGGGCGATGCCGGCCTGTTCGGCCTGTGCCACGAACATCGCGAAGATCACGGCGGCGGGGGAGTTGATCGTCATCGACGTGGTGATCTCGCCGAGATCGATGTCGCGGTAGAGGTCGGCCATGTCGGCCAAGGTGTCGACGGCGACGCCGCAGCGACCGACCTCGCCGAGCGCCATCGGGTCGTCGGAGTCGATGCCGAGGAGGGTGGGCATGTCGAACGCCGTCGACAGTCCGGTGCCGCCGGCGCGGATGATCTCCTTGAAGCGCCAGTTGGTGTCGTCCGCGGTGCCGAAGCCGGCGAACATGCGCATCGTCCACAGCTTGGAGCGGTACATCGACGCGTACGGCCCGCGGGTGTACGGGTACTGCCCGGGGAACTCGCCGTCGTCGGGTCCGTAGACGGGTTCGAGCGGGATCCCCGACATCGTCTCGTACGGCGTGTCGCGGAGCTTCGACGCATCGAAGGCCTCCTGCCAGCGTTCGCGATTGGTCGCCATGACGACAGCTTAGTTTGACATCAAAGTAGATGTACAGTGGGAGCGTGACCTCGCTCGACGCACCCAGTGACTCAGCCGGTCCCGCTGTCGACCTCGGTGTCGACCTCGCCGTCGACCCGATCACGTTGGCGCACGACAACTGGTCGGCTGCGGGCTGGGGCGACGTCGCCGACGGCATGGCCCTCGTCACCTCGATCATGCGCGTGCAACAACTCATGCTGGCCCGTGTCGAGGCCGTCCTCCGACCGTTCGAACTCACCTTCGCCCGATTCGAGGTCCTGATGCTGCTCCATTTCAGCGGTCGGGGGTCGATGCCGGTCGGCAAGATCGGGGAACGTCTCCAGGTGCACCCGGCGAGTGTCACCAACGCCGTCCAGCGGCTGGCCGCCGCAGGCCTGGTGGAGCGCACCACCAACCCCGACGACGGCCGGAGCGTGCTGGCCGCGATCACGCCGACCGGGCGCGACCTGGCGCTCGACGCGGCCGAGGCGTTGAACCGGGAGGTGTTCGCCGACGTGGGGGTGGATGCGGGTGACCGTGTCGCCCTGTTCCGGCATCTCGCCGACTGGCGTGCGGCGCACGGCGATTTCTCTCCTGACCAGGGGAGATGAACTCAACTTCGGGCTCGCTGTCGCCGATAATGGGGTGTGTCCTCCGCCCAGACGCCGCCACCGCCGAACAACCCCGACGACCGGGCCCGCAACGGCGGCACCTCGGCGCCGTCGGGCGGATCGGTCTGGGACGTCGAGCCGGCAGCATCGCCCGACGAGCCGGCCCCGGTCGCCGAACCACGACACGAACCACGATCCGAGCCCGACCCGGCCCCGACGGAGGCCCCGGCCCCCGAACCCGAACGCCCGACCGAACCGCTCCTCGGCGCAGCGCCGGCGGCCCCGGCTGCGGCACCGAAACCCGACCCGGCCGTACCGAAACGAGCGACGCCGCAGACGCCGAACGCCCGGCAGCGGGAGAAGGCGCGTCAGGCGATCGCCGCCGCCGCAGCCGGTGAACCGGTTCGCAGTGGTCCGAGCGCCAAGACGCTGATCCTGGTCGGGATCGGGGTGCTGCTCGCGCTCGCCCTCTCGGTCGTCGTCTGGGTCGTGCTGCTCGGCGGTGACGACACCGAAGCGGCGATCCCGGTCGGCACGCTCGCCTCACAGGAGCCTGCGCCGACCACCACGCTGGAGCGTGCCGACCTCGAACCCGTCGCGACGTC
>JBPEWX010000215.1:0-2445 GCA_052032235.1 Ilumatobacter sp.
GGCGTCGACTCGCTCGAGGACCTGATCGCTGGTGAACCGCAACTCGACATCGCCGTCGGCACACGCCTCGACCTCGTCCCACGTCACCGGGGTCGACACGGTCGGCTCCGGTCGTGCGCGCAGCGAGTACGGCGCAATGGTCGTCTTGTGGAAGGCGTTCTGCGACCAGTCGACGAAGATCTTCCCGGGCCGTTCCGCCTTCGCCATGACCGTGGTCACCTCCTTCGGCCGCTGGCGCTCCATCACCTGACCGACGGCGAGCGCGAAGTCGGCTGCGCCCTCGTGGGTCGCCGACGGGGTGTTGAGCGGCACGTACATCTGGAGCCCCTTCGACCCCGACGTCTTGCACCAGCCCTGCAATCCGACCGAATCGAGCACCTCCCGCACGCCGAGCGCGACCGTGCAACACTCGGCGATCGCCGCCGGAGCGCCGGGGTCGAAGTCGAACACGAGGGCACGCGGCACGTCGAGATCGTCGGCGCACGCCATCGGTGCATGGAGTTCGAGCGCGGCCATGTTGCCGGCCCAGACCATGGCCGCCGTCTCGTCGATCCGGCAGTACTCGATCCCGCCCTTCCGGTCGCCCGGCCCGAGCGCCACATCGACCCAGGGCGGCCGGTGCCCGGGACACCGCTTCTCGAAGAATCCGTTCGTGTCGGTGCCGTCGGGGAACCGCTTGAAGGTCAGCGCCCGACCGGTGAGGTGCGGGATCGCGACGGGGGCGATGCGCGCCATGTAGTCGATCACCTGTGACTTGGTGAACCCACTCGGGTACAGCACCTTGTCGAGGTTGCTCAGCGAGATCGTGCGACCCTCGATCTCGACGTCGACCCCCGCCATCGTCGTTCAGCCCCGTCGACTCAGGCCGACTTCTTCTTGCGGGTCTTGGTCGTGTCGCCGCGTGCCTCCTTGGCCTTGGCGACGCTCGCTTCGAGTGCCGCCATCAGGTCGACGACCTTCGGCTTCTCGAGCGACTCTTCGGGCACGGTGAACTCCTCGCCGGCCGCCTTCTTGTCGATCAGTTCCCTGACCTGCTCCCGGTACTCGTCGTGGTACTTCTCCGGCTCGAATGCTGCCGTGAGCGAGTCGACGAGCGACTCGGCCATCGCGAGCTCCTTCTTCGTGACCTCGATCTCGTCGAGCCCTTGCAGCTCCTCGATCGTGGCCGGGTCGACCACCTCGTCGGCGTACGCGAGGGTCGACATCACGAGGCGTCCCTCCTCGGCGCGGATGGCGGCCGTGTACTGCTTGTTGCGCATCACGAAGCGGCCGATCGCGACCTTGCCGGCCTGCTCCATCGCCTGCGCCAGCAGGGCGTACGGCTTCGGGTCGGAGCCGGGAGCGACGTAGTAGGCCGAGTCGAAGTAGACCGGGTCGATCTCCTCCAGGTCGACGAACTCCTCGAGATCGATCGTCTTGGTGGCCGACGGCAGGAACGGTTCGAGTTCGTCGGGGTCGACGACGACGTAACGATCCTTCGAGACCTCGTATCCCTTGACGATGTGTTCGTCGGGGACGACCTCACCGTCGCTCGCCGACACCTTCTGATACCGGATGCGCGACATCGATCGGTCGTCGAGCTGGTTGAACGAGATGTTCTTCCGCCGCACGGCGTGGAAGAGCTTGATGGGGATCGCCACCAGCCCGAAGCTGATCGTGCCGTTCCAGACCGGACGTGCCATGCCCCCATCATGCCCGCTCCGGGCACACCTCAACCAGGGGTCGGGCCCCGACGACCGCTCGGTCAGCCGGCGTCGAGGACGGCGCGAGCGACGAGGTCGGTGCCGAACGCGGTCAGGATCGCGAGGTACAGCAGCCCGGTCGCCGCCATGACGGCGGAGTACTGCCGCTCCTTGAGTGCCGCCTTCGTCACGAACACGAGGACGATCGTCGTGACGGCGCTCGCCGCCCAGAACCACCCCAAGGTGCCGTTCCAGCCGTCGTCGACCTCCCCGGTGAACACGCTGATCATGCCGACCGGCAACAGCAGCGAGATCACCTCGATCGGCCAGATCCAGCCGAGCGCGGTGACGATCTCGTTGAGGAGCGTGCGCGGCAGGCCGGGTTGCACGAGGTACCAGTGGCCGAGCAGCATCGCATCGGTGACGCATCCGAGGAACGCGGCACCGGCGAGCGTTCGCAGCATCGAGAGTGCGATGTCGCTGCCACCGGCGGGTGCGGCGTCGACGGCAGCCGCGATCAGTCCGACGACGCCGATCAGTGCGGGGATCGCGTCGAGGACGGGTGGGAACTCCGGACCGGCGGCCACGGCGTCGCCGTCGCCGGCGTGTCCGGCCCGCTCGATGCCGGTCATCGCAGCGACCCGTTCGGTCCGCCGATCGTGTTCGGCGCGCTGGCCGCTGACGCCGGCGTGGCGGCGCTGCACCGACACGACCAGGGCGACGACGATGGCGATCATGACCCCGACCGTGGATGCTTCCCGCA
>JBPEWX010000216.1:0-2829 GCA_052032235.1 Ilumatobacter sp.
GCGACGGCGCCGAGCTCACCGCTCTGCTTGCCACCGAAGGCGCCGCCGTTGCCGTGCGAACTCATGGGGGCGCCGCCCGGTTCGCACCACGAGGCGTCGGGTTCGAGATAGCCGGGCTCGACCCACGTCGTCTGCAACGTGACGTCCCAGTCGCCGTCGGGAAGGTCGATCGGCCAGTCGAGCGGCGCCGTCGTGCGGCGACCCTGCACCTTGCCGCTGCGCTCGCGGGCCTCGTGCAGCGACTCGCCGACGACCCAGTCGCCGTCGGCTCCCCGCACGGCCACGAGGGCGTCGATCGGCGCAGTGTCGTCGGCGAAGCCGCCCGCTCCGAGCGCCACGGTGGGGCCGACCAGCTGGGGGACCCCACCCTCGAGTTCGGCCCGCCGTTCGGCGGCCGGGGCGTCGGCCACCTCGGCATCACCGCCGGGGCCCTCGACGATCGCCTCGATGACCGTCTGCCAACCGGTGCAGCGGCACTGGTGGGCGAGCATCGCCTGGCAGGCACCGGCGGCGGTCGAGCGCTTGGCCTCGTCGAGGCCGGCGGCGCGCATGATGATCCCGGGCGTGCAGAAACCGCACTGGCTGGCCCCGTGTCGGGTGAACGTGGCGGCCCAGTCGTCGGCGGTGTCCAGTCCCTCGATCGTCGTCACCGTCCGCCCACGCACCCGCGACACCGGTGTCACACAGGCGACTCTCGGTTGCCCGTCGACCCACACGGTGCAGCACCCGCACTGTCCCTGCGGACTGCAGCCGTCCTTGGCGCCGGTCAGCCGGAGTGCCTCGCGCAACGCGTCGAGCAACGACCCGTGGGCGGGAACCGAGACGGCGTCGCCGTTGACGGTGAACTCGACGTCGCTCATCGCACGCGATCGAGAGCGTTCACGACGTCGAGGCGTCGGAGGGAGTCGTGAGTTCGTCGCGCAGCGTGGCGAACGACTCCCAGTCGCGGGCGGCCAGGAGCTCGGCCTGGCGGGGCCACATCGTGGGGTCGTTGGTCTTCGAGCGGGCTCCGGCGTCGTTGAGCATCGTCTGCAGCAGCGAGACCTCGGTCGCGGCGAGGTCGGCCCACGTCCGGATCCCGATGCCGTGACACAGCTCCTCGACCGTGGGGCCGATCCCGACGATGAGCTTGAGGTCGTCGATGGCGACGGGCGTCCCGAGCATCGCCTCGGCGCGTTCGATCTCGGCGTCGACCGGCGCGCCGATCATCCCCTCGGCGGGTGCTTCGGGCGGGGTCGGCTCGGGCTCGACGGCCGCCCGGGGCACGTCGGCCTCGAGGTCGGCGATCCGTCGGTCGCGTTCGGCGATGGTCGACTCGAGCGTCGTGATCCGCCCTCGCAGGCGCTCGACCTCGCCGTTGTCGCCACGCTGGGTACGGGCTCGAGCGATCTGGCGTCGTGCGGTGACGTTGCGGAGCAGCCACCCGGTGATGATGCCGAGGCCGACCGCGAGCACGATCCACAGCAACATCTTGGCGAGTGTGTAGGGCATCAGCGGGTCACCTCCTGGGCCGACGGGAACGGGGCGGGCAGTGTACGGGCTTCCATGTTCGCACGGGCACCATCACGAGACCGTGACCACCCGGAACTCGACCCGACGGCTCGCTGCCTTGTCTTCGACACCGTCGACGAGCACGGGTCGTTCGGAGCCGAAGCCCTCGTACTCGATGACGTCGTCGGCGATCCCACGCTCGATCAGGGCACGTTCGACCGACAGGGCCCGGAGACGGCTGAGGACGAGGTTCTCGTCCGGATCGCCGTCGCTGTCGGTGTGACCCTCGATCGTGATGACGACACCGTCGGCGGCACCGATGATGTCGGCGATCCGGTCGAGGGCCGGGGCGGACTCGTCGGTGATCAGCGCCGAGCTGGGCTGGAACAGGATCGGGTTGGCGGCGACGTAGGCGTTGAGCAGGGTCTCGACGTCGGCGGCGGGATCGGGCTCCGGTTCGGGTTCGGGTGGCGCCTCGACCGCGAGCTCGGCCGAGGCGTCGACGTCTGCGGCGACCGCGGCGACCACGTCGCGCGCGGCGGTGGAGGGCGCCGTTCCGTCGACGGCGAGCGTTTCGCCGTCGAACGCGATCGACGCCTCGAGGAGTTGTGCGGTCGACGACGAGATCAGCGCCGCCATCCGGTCGCCGACGTCGGCGTCGATCCCGGTGTCGGGGTCGACGCCGAGTTCGTCGACCACCTCGACGCCATCGGCCGCCGAACCGAGCAGCGACGACCGGATCACCTCGGTCGCCACGGTGCCGGTGAGGCGAACTCGGGCACCGTCGTACGCGGCGCCGGCTTCGGCCATCGCCGCGGCACCCACACCGAAGTCGTCCGGGAAGACGACCTCGTCGATCATGTGGACGATGCCGTTCCCGGCGTCGATGTCGACGACGCTGATCGTCGCGCCGGCGATCGACGGCACCTCGGCGTCGAGCTCGAGGACCGCTCCGTCGAGCATGTCGACGGGGCCGGTCTCGAACTCGTCGCTCGCCAGACGACCGTCGGCGGTGTGATGGAACACGAGCGAACGCAGCAGCTCGGTGTCTTCACGGATCTCGGCGAGCACGTCGGCGGGCAGCGCCTCGAAGGCGTCGTCGGTCGCTGCGAACAGGGTGATCGGGTCGCCGCTCGGGTCGCCGAACTCGGCGATGAGACCGGCCTCCTGGAGGAGCACGGCGAGCAGCGACAGCTGCGGGGAGCCGACGACGGCGTCGGCCACGGTCGCGAACGCCGGCTCGGACGGTGACGTCGTGGAGGTCGGTGCGGTGGTGGACGGCGGCGTGGGCTCGGTCGAGTCGGCGGGCTCGACGGCGGCGGCCAACGTGTCGGCACC
>JBPEWX010000217.1:0-4415 GCA_052032235.1 Ilumatobacter sp.
GGCGCTCGTGGCGGCGTTCGAGTCCGGCCGCCCCACCGACGAGATCAAGGAAGCTGCGACCGCCCTCCACGGCGTGTGCCGCCCCTGGGTGTAGCCGGTGCTGCTCGCCGAACTCGAGATCTTCCACACTCGGCCGGCGGTCCCGACGCGACGCGTGTCGTTGGGCAATCTGATCCTGCCGACCGATCCGGCTCCCGGCTTCGGCGGGCTGCTGCTCGGCGCGGTCGTCGCGCGACACGCCGCAGACGTCCCGGTCGACCTCCACAACGACATCAAGCGACTGATCACCGAGATCGAACGTGGCCAGCGCGTGGTGCAACCGCGCCTTCGCCATCGGTTCCAGGTCGACCGACACGGCTTGGCACGGAGCCTGCACCAGATGCACGGCGAGGGTGACGACATCGAGTTCGAGTTCGGGACCCACGGCAGCGACCTGGCGATGGTGCTCGGAGCGGTCTACGCGGCCGAGCGGCTCGACATGTCGCACCGCCGTCTGGTGACCCCGGTGCTCACGAAGGCGCTCACGTGGCGCGGACCGATCGGACCGGCGCTCGTGGCGTACCTCGCCGGTTCCACGTCGACCGCACTCACGGCACTCGCCGATCCGCGCGGCTGGGCGATGGAGGTGCTCGGTTTCGACGTCGAAGGGCCGACGCCGTCGAAGCGCGACGTGACGAAGCGGTACCGTCGCCGCATGCGCGACGTCCACCCCGACCACGGTGGCGAGGCCACCGACGCGAGCAAGGCGATCCTCGACCTGAACGAGGCGCGCCGAATCCTGTCGGCGGAGGCCTCGTGACGCTGCTGCTCTACCCCGGAGCGGGCTCCGACTCGACCCACTCCTCGCTCACCGCCATCGAACGGTGGGTCGCCCCGCACCGTTGCGTGCGAGCCGACTTCCCGTACCGCAAGGAAGGTCGCAAGGCCCCCGACCGGGCGCCGAAGCTCATGGCGTCGATCCGCGACGACATCGCCGCACTTCCCGACGACGAACCGCTCGTGCTGGGCGGCCGATCGATGGGCGGCCGGATGTGCTCGATGATCGCCGCCGGCGTCGACGAACAGCCGCCGCCGTCGAACCTCGTCGGCCTCGTCCTCATCAGCTATCCGCTGCACCCGCCGGGCAAACCCGACCGGCTCCGGGTCGAACACCTGCCGGAGGTGCAGGTGCCGACCCTGTTCGTCTCCGGCGCCAACGACACCTTCGGCACGCCCGACGAGATCCGCGAGTGGACGGCGACGATGCCCCGCAAGGCCAAGGTGCAGCACCTGTTCGTCGACCGGAAGGGGCACGATCTCAAGGGCTGCGATCACACGATCGCCGGCGCCGTCGTCGACTTCCTCGAGCGAGTGCTCGGCGACGCGTTCAGGGGCTGAGCGGTGACGCGTCGGTCGACGCGGGCGCAGCGTCTTCCGGATTGAGGTCCTCGAGCGTGCGGTGTGCCGTCTCGGGAAACCAGCGCAGCACGACCACCACGACGACGACCTGCCCCAGCGCGACCAACCCGATCACGGTGCCGTAGCCGGCCCCACGATCGAGCAGCCGCCCGACCAGCTGCAGGCCGCCGATGCCGCCGAGCAGCGCCGCCGCCGTCAGCATGCCGGCCGCCCGTCCTCGGTTGCCGGTCGGGAACAGCTCGGCGCGGTAGACGGCGAGGGCCGGGTAGGCGATGCCGCCGACGAAGCCACCGCCGAAGGCAGTGAGCCACATCGGCAGGCCGGCGACCATGAACGAACCGAGCACCAGCACGGTCGCCACCGGGATCGTCACGGCGATCAGACGTCGGCGGCCCCGCACGTCGGCCAGCTTGCCGCCGACGACCAGGCCGAGGCCCGCAGGGGTCGCCGTGATGAGGGTGAACAGCGCGATCTCCGAGGCGCTGAAGCCGCGCACCTCGTCGAGGTAGCGGTTCTGGAAGCCGCTCGCCGGTGCGACGAAGAAGTTCGCGCAGATCGCCACGATCGCGAGGATCGCGAACCGTGACTTGTCGAGTGGCGGTGCGACGACGTGGGGCCGTTCGAACCGCGTCGTCTCCGGGAGTCGACGTGTGATGTCGACCGCGACGACCAACCAGATCAGGGTCACGAGGTACACCAGGCGCCAGGCGCTCGGGCCGAGATCGGCCAACGGCAGCGCCATCACCGCGATGCCGGCGCCGAGACCGGCCGCCATCGCCATCACGCTGATCGCGTAGGCACGGCTGTTGCGGGGCATCTCCTCGGCGACGACCACGGCGATGAGGAAGTCGAGCGCCAGACCGAGCGGACGCCCCACCGACTGGGTGGCGACGAGGAGCGGGAACGACGGCGCGAACGCTCCGAGGGCGCACACGAGCGGGGCCGCCCAGGCCGCGAACCGCATCACCCGTTGGCGCCCCACCCGGTCGGCGATCGCTGCCAGCGGGAGGGCGATGACGATGCCGAGACGGACGACGCTCATCGCGTTGCCGAAGCCGGTGTCGCTGACGCCGAAGTCGTCGGCGGCGAACTGGGCGGTCTGGGTGAACAGGGTGTTCGTGAACGCCGACGACATCGACGCTGCGGCGAGGAGGCCGAGGACGAGGGCCTGGCGCTCGTCGATCCGGTCGGGTGGGGCCCACCACGGGGGAGCGGACCGGTGCACCGCGCCCCGCCGCTGGAGGGTCCAGCGAACGGGGAGCGCGAACAACCACGCGAACCAGGGAATGGTCAGCCGGTAGCGGGTGGTCTCGACCAGTTCGTCGCCCTCGGTGGTGACAGAGCGACGGTACGCGCGAAACGGACCGTGCTCCTGCTCGAAATCGCTGCCCCCGACGGCCCGTTCGACGACCAGATCGTCCCGTGGCGCATCGATGATCCGACGGTGATCGGAGTCGGCCGGCCATCGGCGCACGACCGTCTTCTCCGTCCCGAACATCTCGGGCAGCCTACGGCCACCGGGTCGGGCGGCGGCCGAGCGGCTCCGCTGGTCGGCATACTGGTCGGGTGACCGCCGACGAACGGGGCGACGAGCCCGGCTGCTGCATCCGCGTCCGCAACGCGGGGCCGTTGAGCGGTGAGGTGGTCGTGCCGGGGGCCAAGAACTCGGTGCTCAAGCTCATGGCGGCGTCGATCCTCGCCGACGGGACGTACGAGATCACCAACGTCCCGGCGATCGTCGACGTCGGCATCATGGCCGACCTCCTGCGTGCCATCGGCCTCGAGGTCACCGTCGGCGATCCGGGACTGGTCACGATCGTCAACCGCGGCGACCTGACCCCGATCGCACCGTTCGAGCTGGTCGCCCAGATGCGCGCCTCGATCAACGTGCTCGGGCCGCTCCTGACCCGGTGCGGCTACGTCCGGGTCTCGATGCCCGGCGGCGACGACTTCGGCTCACGACCGATCGACATGCACGTCGCCGGCCTCACCGCGATGGGCGCCACGTTCGACCTCACCGACGAGTACGTCGAGGCCCGCGCCGACCGACTGCACGGCGCCGACATCATGTTCGACTTCCCGAGCGTCGGCGCCACCGAGAACGTGCTCACCGCTGCCGTCCTCGCCGACGGCGTGACGACGATCGACAACGCCGCCCGCGAGCCCGAACTCATCGACCTGTGCGAGTTCCTGGTCTCGATGGGTGCCCGGATCGAGGGCATCGGCACGTCACGTCTGATCGTCACCGGGGTCGGACAGAGCGATCTGTCGGCGTGTCTGCACGAGACGGTGCCGGACCGCATCCAGGCGGCGACGTACATCGCCGCCTGCGCCGTGACCGGTGGCCAGATCGACCTGCTCAACGCACAACCCGACCACATGCAGATGGTGCTCAGCCGGTTCCGCGACATGGGACTCGACTTCCGGGCGCTGCGGTACGGCCTGCGCGTGTCGGCCGAGGGGCGCATGCGGTCGACCGACATCGCCACGCTGCCGTATCCGGGCATCGCCACCGACTACAAGCCGTTGATCATGACGATGTTGTCGGTCGCCGACGGCGTCGCGATCGTCACCGAGAACATCTATCCCGGACGCTTCAAGTACGTCGAGGAGTTGCAGCGGCTCGGCGCCGACATCCGCACGAACGGGCATCACGCCGTCGTGCGCGGCGTGCCACGTCTGGCGGGCACCGACGTGGTGTCCCACGACATCCGCGCCGGTGCCGCCATGGTCGTCGCCGGTCTCGCCGCCGAGGGCACGACCACGATCACGGGGGTCCACCACATCGACCGCGGCTACGACGATCTGGTCGGCCGCCTCCAGAGCATCGGCGCCGGCATCGACCGCGACTGACCCCGAACGGGTCGGGTGTCGTACGGAACGCCGAGGCGCAGCCGAGGGGTTTCGGCAGATCACCCGACCCGGAGATCAGCGCGCCGTCGTCACCGGGTCGGGTGATCTCCGGAAACGTCGACTCCGTCGCCGTTCCCTCCGACACCCGACCCGTCGTCGACTCC
>JBPEWX010000218.1:0-3820 GCA_052032235.1 Ilumatobacter sp.
CCGGCGTGCCCGAGCGCCCAGTCGGTGCCGAGTCGGGCGTCGAACAGGTCTTGCAGCGTCGGGCTCACCCACGTGCGGGCGTGCACACCGTTGGTGACCGACACGATGTTCGATCCGCCGGGAACGTCACCGAACAGGTCGCGGCTGACCTCGCCGTGGAGCTTCGACACACCGTTCGCGCGTGCAGCCACCTTGAGACAGAGCGCGGCCATGTTGAACGTGGCGTCGTCGTCCGGGTCGGGGCCGAGGGCGAGGACGTCGGCGATCGGGTCGTCCCACGCGTCGGCCCACGGCTGCAGGTGCGGAGCGATCATCGCGTGGGGGAACCGGTCGATACCGGCGGGCACCGGCGTGTGGGTCGTGAACAACACGTGAGGACGGATCGCCTCGATCGCGTCGGACAGCGACGCGGCGTCACCCTGCCGGGCCGTGTCGAGCAACTCGATCGCGAGAAAGCCGGCGTGCCCCTCTTTGGAGTGGTGCACGCCCGGTGTCCACCCCATCGCGGCGACGGCGCGGGCGCCGCCGACGCCGAGCACCAACTCCTGTTCGAGACGGTGCAACTGATCGCCGCCGTACAGCTGATCGGTGATGGCGCGGTCGTGTTCGGCGTTCTGGGGCAGGTCGGTGTCGAGCAGGAGCAGCGGCACACGACCGACCTCCATCTTCCAGACCTTCGCGCCGACCACACGGTCGGCGATCGGGACCTCGACCACGATGCCGGTGTCGGCGAAGCCGAAGTCGTCGGCCTGATAGGTCTCGATCCGCTCGGCCTGACGGCCACCGTCGAGATATTGACGGAAGAACCCGTGTCGATAGAACAGGCCGACCGCGCCGAGGTTGATCTCGAGATCGCTGACCGACTTGAGGTGGTCGCCGGCGAGGATGCCGAGACCGCCCGAGTACTGCGGCACCACGTCGGTGATGCCGAACTCGGGCGAGTAGTAGACGACGTCGGGCGAGGTCACCGCCGACGCCACGACCCCGTCGAGGTGGGCGAGGCGATCGGCCACGGCGCCGACGAACGCGTCGTCGGTGGCGAGCGACGCCACCTGGTCGTCGGTCAACGAGCGCACGGCGACGAACGGGTGCCGGTCGGCGGTCGCGGTCGGCAGGGCGTCGAACAGTGCGGCAGTCCGGTACTCGTAGGTCCAGAGGTGGTTCGAGGCGAGACGCAGCAGCGCGCTGCGGAGGTCGTTGCGGTCCATCGGCGGTCTCCTGATCAACGGGGGTGAGGCCCCGACGCTACTTGCCGTCGCGGCCGCCCACGACCGGACGGAGGTCCCGAATCGGGAGCGACGTCGGCCGCACCCCGCCAGACTGGTCGGGTGCCCGTCACATGGTTCGCGCACCAGGCCCCGGCGGTCGGACTGAAGCTGATCCGCCCGCGCTGGTTCGACGGCACCGCGCTCTGCGTCGGAACGATCATGCCCGACACCCTCCTCTCGGTCGGCGAGCAGCTCGGGATCGATCCGCACACCTGGCCGAGTGCCGTCCTGATCGGCGTGCCGATCGGCGTCGTCCTGACCGTGCTCGTTCGCCTGATCGTCGCCCCGCTCGCACCGACGGTGCTGCCCGACCTCGGACCGTTCCGTCTGTGGTCGTACGGGGTGCTCGCCGGGCGGCGACCTCCCTGGTGGATGACCGTCACCGGCGTGTTCGTCGGCATCGTCACCCACGTCGTGCTCGACTGGTTCACGCACGGCGAGCGGTGGGTGCCGCAACGGCTCGGCTACGCAGACACCACCGTCACCTGGTTCGGCGACGCGATGACCGCACCCGAAGCCCTCCAGATCGTCGGCCACGTCGGGCTCACCGTCACCACGGTGGCGCTGGCCTGGTCGGTCGGGCGCCGACGCAAACTCGACGAGTGGTACGGCAGCGGCGCCGTCGACCGCGCTCGTTCGGCGACGCTCGGTCGACCGGCCGCCGTCCGGTGGTACATCGCCGTCGCGCTCGGTGCTGCCGCCGGCGCGATGTGGGCCGGTTCGTCGTTCTGGGTCGTCGGCGTGGAACGGATCGCGATCGGCGTCTACCTCGGCGCGATCGTCGGCGCCGTGCTGGTCCGACGGGGGGCCGGTGTCACCGTCAGCGGGTCACTCGGCGAGCAACGGGTTGCGGTAGGCGTGCGTCCCGTCGAACCGGCTGAGCAGGTACGGGCCGGCGACGACCGGCGCGTGCCGTGACGTGCCGTTCGCGTCGAGGCACGTCGGCAGGGTCTCCACCCGCAGGTGAAAACCCGGTTCGACGAACAGCGGCGACGAATAGCGGTCGACTCCGGGCGGGTTGACCACCCGGTGCGGGTTCGACACCCAGCGGTCGTTCGTCCAGATCGCCATCAGGTCACCGATGTTCACGACCAGCTCGCCCGGCGGCACGGTCACGTCGACCCATTCGCCCGACCGCATCTGCACCTGCAACCCACCGACCCCGTCGTCGGCCAGCACGGTCAGCGTGCCGTAGTCGGTGTGGGCGCCACAGCCCCACTGGCCGGGAGCCGGTGTCGCCCGCGACTGCGGCGGATAGTGGATGAGGCGGAGGTGGTACATCGACTCGCCCGGGAGGTCGTCGAAGTAGGCGGCGTCGAGGCCGAGCCCCACCGCCATCACCCGATGCATCCGTTCCGACACGGCGATCACCGCGGCACGGTACGCCTCGACCGCCGCACGGAAACCGGGGAGGTCGGGCCACTGGTTCGGGCCGTGCAGCGGCGTGCCGGCGATCACCTCTGGGTGGTCGGGGCCGTGATCGATGCCCGTGTCGAGGGTTTCCTTCAGGTCGCCCGCTGCCGCAGTACCGATCGCGTCGTCGGCGTTGCCGAGCGCCCCGTCGAGCGCCTCGGTGCCGATGCCGACGTAGCCGCGGTGGCACGGCGAGTTGCCGATCGCGATCGCTTCCTTGTCGGCGATCGGCAGATCGAAGAAGGCACGGATCGCGTCGAAGTAGCGGTCGCGGACGTCGTCGGGCACACCGTGGTTGCGGACCGTCACGAACCCGACGTCGCGCAACGCCGCATCGAGTTCGGGTCCGAGTTCGGCGACGGGTCGGGACAGATCCAACGACGGAATCACGCCGCCCAGCCTAAACACCCCACCGGGGTCGGGTGTCGTACGGAACGGCGAGGCGCAGCCGAGGCGTTTCGGGAGATCACCCGACCCCGGTGGGGTGGGCTGCAGGCCGTGGTTGCGGCTGTGGGAGAGTGGCCGGATGGGGGAACAGGACAGGATTCTTCGGGCTCGACGCGTCGTCACACTCGACCCGGCGTTGCCGACGGCCGAGGCGGTGGCGGTCCGCGGTGACCGCATCCTCGCCGTCGGGTCGGTCGACGAGCTCACCGCGGCGTGGGGCACGATGCCCGTCGACGACACCTACGTCGACGACGTGCTGCTCCCCGGCTTCGTCGAAGCCCACTCGCACTCGCTCGAAGGAGCGATCTGGGCGTGGGAGTACGCCGGCTACTTCCCGCGCACCGGCCCCGACGGTGTCGAACGACCCGGCTGCCGCACGTTCGACGAACTGATCGAGCTGCTCCGACGGCTCGACGACGACCTCGACGACCCGACAGAGTCGCTCATCGTCTGGGGTTTCGACCCGATCTACTTCCCCGACGAACGCCTCGCCGCCAAGCACCTCGACGCGGTCTCCACGACCCGGCCGATCTGCGTGGTGCACGCCAGCCTGCACCTGATCACCGTCAACACACCGTTGATGGAACGCGAAGGATTCGCCGACGGGATCGACGTCGAAGGCGTCCCGACCGACGGGAGCGGCCGACCGATCGGCGAACTCCAGGAACTCGCCGCGATGTCGCTCGCCCGGC
>JBPEWX010000219.1:0-3909 GCA_052032235.1 Ilumatobacter sp.
TCGCCGGTGCCGACGGGCTGTGGCCGCTGATCGGCTTCGGCCTGGGTGGTTTCGCCGGCGGGGCCGCGATGCGCCAGATCGTGCTGGCCACCCGACGCCAGGGATGGCGTGGACTGGTCGGGCGGGCCAACGGCGGCATGATCGTCCATCTCGGCGTGATCATGATCGCGGTCGCGATCGTCGCCTCGAACGCCTACACGAGTTCGACCGACCTCCTGCTCGCCCAGGGCGAAGAAGTCGAGTGGAACGGTCACACCTTCGAGCTGGTCGAGGTGGTGGCCGAGACCGACGCCCGCGCCGACGCGATCGTCGCCAACGTCCTCGTCGACGGGGTCGAGCGCGGACCGGCGATCACGACCTACCTCAACATGGGACAGTCGATCGGCACCCCGAGCGTCGCCACGAGTCTCACGAACGACGTGTACCTGACCATCGCCGGCACCCAGGCGCCGCAGCCGGGTGCCACCGAGGTGCGGCTCGAGGTCTTCTCGAAGCCGCTCATCATCTGGTTGTGGATCGGCGGTGTGATGATGGCCATCGGCACGATCCTCGCCGCCTTCCCCGGCCGTCGCCGCCGCCCGATCGATCCGGTTTCGTCGCCGGTACCCGATCGTGGCACGGAGCACGAGGCGTCCGCCGACGACGAGTCGGGCCATTCCGATCCGAAGGAGGTCGCCGGTGTCTGACCTGACCGAGGCGCCCACCGACGCGCCGCACGAGCCCGAACGTCGCCGACGCGTCGCCCCGATCGCCGCCGGCCTCGTGGCGCTCGTGGTCGTCGGCTTGTTCGCGATCTTGTTGATGGCCGATTCGTCGCAGGACTCGACGGCCGGCTCGCCGCTGCTCGGCAACCTGGCACCCGACGTGTCCGCCACGAACGAGGACGGGTCGACGTTCGAGCTGTCGCGCCGCAAGGGCAGCTGGGTGGTGCTCAACTTCTTCACCCACGACTGTGTGCCGTGCATCCGCGAGCACCCCGAACTCATCGAGTTCGTCGGCCAGCAGGAAGCGCTCGGCGCCGAAGGCGCCGAGTTCTACTCGGTCGTCCGCGACTCGACGAACGAACAGGTGGATGCGTTCTTCGCCGAGCGAGGCGGCGACTGGACGATCGTCTACGACACCGACTACGAGTTCGTGAACGGGTTCGGGGTCGCACAGGTGCCCGAGACGTGGATCGTCGACCCGAACGGCTTCGTGCGACGGCGCTACATCGGCCAGGTCACCGCCGACGGCCTGAGCGCGACCCTGCAGGCGATGCGTGAGGGCGCCGCATGACGAGCGTCAACCGGACACTCAAGCGGTGGCCCGGCTGGGTGCTGCTCGCGGTCGCGGTCGTCGGTCTCCTCGCCGTGGGAGCCACACGCGACACCGGCCCGCGCACCCCCGACGAGCGGATCGAGGCGATCTCCAAGCGGCTCGCCTGCCCGATCTGCCAGGGCGAGAGCGTGTACGAGTCGCGCAACACCGCGTCCGTCCAGATCCGCGAGGCGATCAAACAGGACGTCGCCGACGGCATCAAGTCGGACGAACAGATCATCCAGGACATCGTCGTGGCGTACGACGGCGAGGAACTCCTCGTCCCGACCGCCGACGGCGTCGAGGCGCTGGCGTGGGCGCTGCCCGCTGCCGCGTTCGTCCTCGGAGCGACCGGGCTCGCGTTCGCGTTCCGGCGTTGGCAACAGAGCGCTCGCGCGCTCGGCGAGGCGACCGACGACGACTACGCGTTGGTCGCCGACGCGATGGCCCACTTCGACGAGCACGAGGACGATCCGGTGACCGTCCCGACCGAGGCGAGCGACGATGCCGACCACGCGTAGCCGTGTCGACCCCGACCGCCTCGCCGAACTCGAGGAAGAACGTCGGTTCCTGCTGCGATCGCTCAACGACCTCGAGCGCGAGTACCGCGCCGGCGACATCGACGACGTCGACTACCGGGAGCTGAAGGACGGCTACACGGTTCGTGCGGCGGCGACCCTGCGGGCAATCGAGGACGGCAAGGCCGCACTGCCCGGCAAGCCGCCGGTCGACTGGAAGCGGCGGATCGTCACCGGTGTCGCCGTCGTCGCGATGATCGGGATCGTCTGGTGGGCGTTGGCCGCCTGGTCGGCGCAGCGGCTCCCCGGCCAGACGGCGACCGGACTCGATCCCCGCGACGAGCAGACCGTCCTCGTCGCGCAGGCACGGGCGCTGATGTTCGAACAACCGGGCGCAGCAGCCGCCCTGTACGCCGAGGTCCTCGAGAACGACCCCGACGACGTCGAATCGTTGACGTACCGCGGTTGGACGTTGGCGCTGTCCACCCGAACCATGGAGGAGTCGACCGAGATCACCGACGCCTTGAAGGCGTCGATCGACTCGCTCGGACGTGCGGTCGAACTCGATCCCGAGTACCCCGACGCCCACTGCTTCCTCGGGATCATCCAGATCCGATTCCTCCAGTCGCCGACGAACGCGGTCCCGTACCTCGAGCGCTGCCTCGAGTACAACCCCCCGGCCGACGTCCGCACCCTCGTCGAGCCCCTCCTCGACGAAGCCCGCGCCGAGTCCTGACCCCCTTCCCGTTCATGCGCGACATGAACGACGGGAATCCGGGGCTGCGAGATGGTGCGTGGTCAGAGGACGGGTGGTGGCCAGGCGGTCGCCTTGACGATGTGGCCGTTCTTGCTGCGCTGGAGGACCCACACCGAGGCCTTGCGCCAGTCGGGTTGGGTGGCGATCTTGGCGCCGTCCTTCTTCAGGCGCTGGAGTGCAGCCGGGATGAGATCGCCGTGGCTGCACATCACGGCGCCCTTCGGCGCCTCCCGGATGAGGTCGAGGAGGGGCTCGACCGGTTCGTGCTCGGTGAGGCGTTCGTCGACCTCGACCTTCAGATCGAGTCGTTCGCCCAGCGGTTCGAGGGTCTGGATGCAGCGCACGTAGGCGCTCGACAACAAGACGCTGGGGTCGTGCTTGGCGAGTCGCTTGCCGACCAGTTCGGCCTGCTTCCAGCCCTTCTTGCTGAGCGGGCGCTCGATGTCGTCCGCGTTCCAGAGGCGTCGCTCGCCCGCCTTGGCGTGCCGGACGAGGTACAGCTGGGCCACGTCAGGTCTCCCCGATCAACCGCCGATGACGCTCGGTCAACTGGCGGGCCATGATGATGAACAGGACGGCTGCGACCGCACCCACGACGCCCGCCAGAGCCGCCGTGTCCTGCGCGTCGATCACTTGCTGTGCGAGATCGCGTTCGGTGCCGCCCATGGTGAACCCCGCGCTCGCCGAGACGATCTGGACGACGATCGAGATCGGTCCGTAGACGACGAACCAGGCCGTCACCACCCACGACACCGGTCGGGACTTCCACTCGCCGCCCACCGGCACCTCGGGGTCGGACGCCTTCCAGAGTTCACGGAACATCAGGAACGGGATCACGTACAGCAGCGGCGGCAGGAACCAGCCGCCGATCGCCCAGCCCGGTGACCAGCGACCGTTGCGGTGCAGGGCCTTGAGGTTGGCCGCAAGGCGGTACATCCAGATCATGACCAGCACGACGGAGGCGAGCGTGGCGACGGCCTGGACCAGCGTCACGACGCCGTAGGGCGCCATCGACCGTGCGAAGTCGTCGGACGAGGTCTCACCGTCGAGGAACGCTTCGGCGTCGTCGACGAGCGGGTAGTTCAACAGCGCGGTCAGCAGTGCGAACCCGCCGGCGACGCCGACGAGGATCATCGCCGCCCTGGCCACGGCGCCGACGCGCTTGAGCTGCATCGACGACATCGGTGAGCCCGAGTACCCGACGTACCCGGACGGCGCAGCGAGTTGGGCGCCCGGGGTCGGCGGAGGGGGAGGAGGAGGTGGCGGCGGAGGGTTGAACCCGCCGCTCGGAGGCGGCGGTGGCACGTCGGTCACCCGGACAACGGTACCGCTTCCCCC
>JBPEWX010000022.1:0-2074 GCA_052032235.1 Ilumatobacter sp.
ATCGCGCGTCTCGATCGTGCGGAGACCGACGAGGGTCGACTCGACGTGTCGGCTGCGGCCGCGTCGATCGATCAGCTCGACGCGGACCTCGTACCGGTCGGGCCGCTCGGCGCTCCACGGCTTCGCCTGCTTCACGGCGAACTCGGCGGCGACCGAGAAACCGGTGAACTGGTACGGGCGGGCGTGCTCGTGCGGCACCTCGCCGGTGAGCGGTGCGCCGACCTGGCGACCGTTCGGGTCGAACAGGGTGGAGCGGACCGTCCAGCCCGCTTCGGGTGCGCCACCGAACGTCACGAACGCGTCGAGCGACACCGACCCCGATCCGGTGGCGGCGTCGTACGCCGTCGTGATCGGGATGTCGGCGAGATGGGTCGGTGGCCTCGACTCGATCCAGACCGGGCGGTGCAGGCCACCCATCCACCACTGGTCCTGGTCCTCGATGTAGCTGTGGGCGCTCCATTTGACGACGACGATCGCCAGTTCGTTCTTCCCCGAGCGCACGTGGTCCGTCACGTCGTACTCACTGGGGAGGCGGCTGTCGGTGCCGTACCCGACGAACTCGCCGTTGACGTACACGGCGTGCACGCTCTCGGCACCGTCGACGCCGAGCACGACCCGACCCGAGGTCCACGCCTTCGGAACGTCGAACGAACGGCGGTACACGCCGGTCGGGTTGCGATCGGGCAACTCCGGCGGCGGACCGGCGAACGGCATCTGGATGTTGGTGTACTGCGGCAGGTCGTCGAAGCCGCCGAGGTCCTGCATCGTCCAGTTGCCGGGCACGGCAACGTCGACCGCGCGGCGACGATCACCATCGATCGCCGTGGCGGGCACCGCGTCGGGCGAGTCGAACATCTCGAGATGCCAGGTGCCGTCGAGCGACCGACGGCGGAACCCACGCAGTGGTGTGTGTGCGGGCAGGCGCCCGATCTGGACCACGGCGGGGTCGGTCCACGGGGCGAACGTTCCGATCACGGGCAGCATGACGTCATCTCTCCGCTTTCTCTCCAGGGCGCCGACGGTAGTGGCGGCTGTCAGGCCAATGCTCGGAGCCGGTCGGCGACCGCCTCGGGCACGACGGGGTTGAAGTACTCCTCGCTGGCCACTTCGGCGGCAGCGATGAACCGTTGGACGCCGGCGGCTCGCCACGGGGACACGATCTCGATGTTGAACCACGCGTCGTCGGCGATGCCGGCGGTCGTCGGCCGCTGGTTGAGCCAGAGCATGTACGGCAACGGCTGGTCGTACATGGCGTCGAGACGGCCGAGCACGTCGACGAGGATCGCGGCCAGCGCGTCGCGGTCGGGCCCGTCCATCGAGGACAGGTCGGCGAGCCGGTCGCCGGGGGCGATGTCGACCGACAGCGGGAACGTCGGAGCGAACGGCACGACCGCCGACCACCCGTCGGTCGACGCCACGAGTCGGTCCCCGGCGGCGACGTCGGGTCGCCAGCCGGCATCGAGCCGTCGTCGCTGCCGCGCGGGCACGTGGTCGTACGCGTAGATCTGGCCGTGCGGGTGCGCGATCGTGGCGCCGACGTCGGGGCCACGGTTCTCGAACACGAGCACGTAGTCGACGTCGTCACGAGCGCCGAGCTGTTCGGTGCGGTCGGCCCACAGATCGATCACCTTGCGGGCCCCGCCGACCCCGAGCGACCAGAACGTCGCGTCGTGATCGGGGTGGTAGAGCACGACCTCGCAGCGCTCCCCCTCCATGGCCGGCCAGCGGTTCGGGAACCAGCGGACGTCGTACGGCTCGGGAGCCTCGAGCCCACCCACGCAGAACGGGCAACCGGCGGTCGGCAGATTCGGTCGACGTTGACGACCTCCGACGACGTGGACGACGGTTCCGAGATGTGGGTCGAGGCGAACCTCTTCGGCCATCAGCGCAGCGGCTCACCGGTGGTCGGGTCGAAGAAGTGCGCGAGGTGCGTCTTGACGGCGAGTTCGACCTCGGTGTCGGACTCGACGATGTGGATGCCGTCGACACGGGCGACGATCGGCGTGGCGTGGTGGTCGATCACCTCGCCGTCCTCGCCGGCGGTCGGGGCACCTTCGACCATGATCGGGTCGAC
>JBPEWX010000220.1:0-2350 GCA_052032235.1 Ilumatobacter sp.
CAGTCTCCTGACACCCGGGCGATCCAGAGGCCGGGGGCGTCGATTTCGGCGGGGGTGGGGAGCGAGTCGGGGGTCTCGATCAGCTTCGTCAGGCCGTCTTCGCCGACCCGGTCGACGACGCCTTGGATGAAGGCCTTGCCGCGCCGCACCTGTTCTTCGCCGACCCGGATGCCGAGCAGCTTCTCGACGAACACGTCGTCGGGTGTCGGCTCGGCGCGTTGGCGACGCACCGCTTCGGCGATCCGCAACGACTCGCCGCCGATCAAGCGCACCGAGACGGCGTCGACCACCCAGTCGGTGTAGCCGACGACGGCTGCGACGGCTGCGTCGAGCCGGGGTTGGAGGGCTCGCTGTTCGTCGGACTGAACGGCACCCAACAGCACCTCCGGATCGGAGAACGCCTGCTGGATCGCCTCCATCGGATCGGTGTCGCTGCTCATCGGGTCGATGCCACCGAGCGAGTCGGCCATCGCCGACGGGTCGGGTCGGAACCCGCTGACGTGCTGTCGGACGAGGTCGGCCAGCGCCGTGCGCACGTGGCCGATCGACAGCACACGATGCCCGGACAGCTCGTGCGCGAGCACCCACAGGCGCATCTGGTCGGTCGGGATCTCCCACGTCTCGGCGAACTCGGCGATGTTGCGGGCGACCAGCACGATCTCCTGCTTCGACCGCGGGATCGGCAGATCGTGGAGTCCGAACACGCGCTGCGACAACGCGCCCACCATCGAACCGACCGACATGCCCATCATCGCCGGACCCATCATCTGGCTGAGACCGGCCATCATCTGCATCATCGGGTCGGCGGGCGTGTCGACATCGGTGCCGGGTTGCTGGCCGAGCGAGGTCGCCAGGTCGGTGAACAGCGGTCGATACGCCTCGAGCGTCTCGGCGGCCCACTGGCCGCGCGTCACGATGCGTGGCTCGGGCGGATCGTCCTCGCCGCCGGTCACGTCGTTGACGTGCATCGCGGCGATCCGGGCGAGCTCGCCGTACGCGATGCGGTCGCCGGGGTCGACGTTGTGCTCGGGCTGCCCCTCGGTCGCACCCAACATGGCGAACTGTCGGGCGGCGTCCCAGTTCAGCGGGCCCTGACCCTGCAGCGCCTTGGCGATGTCGCCGAACATCGGAAACGCCCCGAACGGATTGAACGGCTCGTCGCCCTGGCCCTGGTCGTCGTCTGCCATACGTCGAGGCTACGGCAACTCGGGGCCCGTCCGGGCACGGCTCACCCCGACCGCCCGAGCGGTAGTGTCGGGGCCATGACGACGACGTCGCCGCCGAGGCGTGTCTACCTTCGCGGCGTGCGCGGGGCGCTCGGCTGGCGGGTGGCCGATCGGCTGGCCGACGTGTCCGGTCTCGACCTCACCGTCGCGTCCGGCGACGATCCGGTCGACGGTCGGTTCGACGTGGTCGTGGAGGTCGGGATCGCCGATCACGACGTGCTCGGACAGCGCGGCGAGAGCGTCACCGTCGGCACGGAAGGTTTGCTCGGCGACGCCCGCCACGTCGGCGCCGACCACCTCGTGGTCGTGTCCTCGGCGATGGTGTACGGGGCGCTGGCGAACAACCCGATCCCGCTCACCGAAGAAGCCGTCCTGAGGCCCGATCCGACCTTCGTCTACGCACGTCAACTGGCCGCGGCCGAGGCCGAGGTCGAGACCTGGCGCACCGAGCGGACGGGGCGGCGCGTCGCGATGCTCCGGCCGGCGATCCCGATCGCCGAAGCAGGCACCTCGTCATTGGCGCGGGCACTCACCGCCGGGTCGGGCCAGGTATTCGGTGAGACATCGGCGCCGACACAGTTCGTCCACCACGACGACGTCGCCAGCGCGGTGGCGCTCGCCGTGGAGCGAGGGCTCGACGGCGTCTACAACGTCGCGCCCGATGGCAGCATCCCCGGCGATCGCGTCCGTGCCCTGTCGGGCCAGCGGTTCAGGGTGCCGTTGCCGGGACGCCTCGCCGACGTCGTCGGCGCACTGCGATGGCGATTCCAGCGCGGCCCGATCCCGCCGGGTCTGCGCTCGTACACGCGGGCACCGTGGATCGTCGCCAACGACAAGCTGCGTGCCGAGGGTTGGGAACCCACGGTCACGAACGAGCAGGCCTACGTCGAGGGCACCGAGGCGAAGTGGTGGACGATGATCACCCCGAAGCGGCGCCAAGAGTTGGCGCTGACGGCGATGGTCGGTGCGATCACCGCCGCCGTGGCCACCGCCGGGTGGTTCGCCCGTCGGTGGTGGCGACGACGAGTGCGCTGAGAGTCACTCGCCGAGCGTGCCGTCGGCGGCGGTGTCGTCGACACCGCCGACACCGTCGACACCTTCGTCCTCGTCGGGATCGGCATCCA
>JBPEWX010000221.1:0-1637 GCA_052032235.1 Ilumatobacter sp.
ATCGGCTCGGTGAGGACGAACGTGGCCGTCGGGTTCTCCGATGTGTTGAGCGCGCCGCGGGCCCGGTCGTCACGCCGACTGTCGTTCGTCGTCAACTGGGTCATGTCCGCCTCGACCGTGACGTCGGAGATCGTCGAGCCGTCGATCACGAGCGATCCGGAGACGGCCGGCGTGCGGCCGACGGCGGTGGTCGAGCCGATGCTCGACAGTTCCTCCTCGACCCGGAAGCCCACGAAGGTGCCGGTCGAATCTTCGTAGCTGAACTCGCCGATCGACGTGTCGACGCTCCACGAACCGCTCAGGTCGCCGTCGGAGGCCGGCGCCTCGGTGGTCTCGCCGCCCGCCGTGGTGCCCGTCGTCTCCGTGGTGTCATCGTCGGTGTCGCTGGCGGTGGTCTCGGTCGGCGTGTCGTCGGCCGTGGTGTCGTCGGCGCCGGCGGTCACCTGGGCGGCGGCACTGTCGATCGCAACCTCGTCGGGTGCGTCGTCCTGCAGGAACCAGACGGCGAAGGCGATGAAGGCGATCACGCCGAGCGCCACGATCCCACCGCCGATCAGCAGCATTCGTTTGCGGTTGTCGGAGGCTTCGGTCATCGGGTGTCTCCCTCGGGTCGTGCCCCTGTTTCGGGGCGGAACGGATGATGGATGGGACGATCCGTAGATTCGCGCGGCTTCCGCCGATTCTCCCGTGCACCCGCTGTGAGTTTCCTGTGAGTCGGTGAAACCGCTGGAGCGGCCACACTGTTCCCGATGTCCGAACTCGCCCGACGACTCGCCACGGCCGAACCATGGTCGGTGGTCGCCGAGCGCGACCTGTCGTTCCTGACGCTCGATGGTGATCGGGCACTCGTCGTGGCATGTGACAGCCACGGTGGCATCGGGCCGAAGCCGCACGACGCGGTCGCGGTCGACGCGAGCGTGCTCGGCCGGTTCGCGCTCCGGGTCCCGCTGCTCGAGGTCGTCGCCGCCGGGGCGACGCCGCGGCTCGTCGTCGATGCGCTCTCGGTCGAGCGCGACCCGACCGGTGAAGGGATCCTCGACGGCGTTCGCGCCGAAGCCCTCGCTGCCGGGCTCGACCCGTCCACCATCACGGGGAGCACCGAGGAGAACGTGCCGACCGTGGCAACCGGTGTCGGCGTCACCGTCATCGGCGACGTGCGGCTCGACGAACTCCGAGTCGGCGTGGCGCGGCCCCCGTTCGAGGTGGTGCTGCTCGGTCGGCCCATGAGCGCGCCCGCCGACGTCTTCGGGCCGGACCATCCCGACATCGTCACGGTGGCCAGGCTCGTGACCGCCCTGTCGATCCACGGCGTCGTCGAGGCGCTCCCGATCGGATCGGGCGGGGTCGGTCACGAGTTCGAGGCCCTGGCGGAGACGGCGAGAGGGCGGCCGGAGATGCACGACGACTGGCCGTGCGACCGCGACCAGAGTGGCGGCCCGTCGACCGCCGCACTGCTCGCCGTGAAGCCAGATCGTCTCGCCGAGGTCCTGCATCGCGTGACCGACACCGGCTGCCCGACGTGGCACCTCGGTCGCATCGTCTGACCCGCCGCGACGTCGAACCCGCGGAAGGTGGGCCCGACGGGATCGAATCAGCGAGGGGTCCGCGCCGACGGTCGATGCCGTCACGTATCGGTC
>JBPEWX010000222.1:0-1916 GCA_052032235.1 Ilumatobacter sp.
GGGGTATGTGCGGGTTCGTGGCGATTCGTCTCGGCGGACGTGGCGCCAGGACCTGCCGAATCGTCTCGCGGCCCGAACAGCGGCGGTGAGACGATTCACCACGTGTCGGTGGGCGTGGTGAGACGATTCACCACGTGTCGGAAACGGCCACCCCCGACCCCCGTGTCGGCAACCCTGTGACACCCCGCTGCGATCGTGGCATTCATGAACCCGCCGCTGAACCTTGCGACACCACGCCGTTCGGGCGAGGCAACCATGTGCCGCCTGGACGACGACCTGGAGATCCATCCGTGCCCCGTGTGCGGTGTCGACGTCGAGCGCTGCATCTACACGCCGGGCCGAGCGAAGGTCTACTGCACCAACGCCTGCCGGCAGCGCGCCTACCGGTGGAGGAAGGCGAACGGCGTCCGGTTGTGCGTCGACCGCACCGGGCCGACGGCACGGATGGTCAACCAGAAGTCGCACGCCCTCCGAGACCCCCGAGACCCCGTCGGCCGGGTTCGCGACCGACGAAACCGGCAGGTGGCCGTCTGCGGTGCCTACGCCGGCACCGTCAACCCCGACCGCGTCTCGCACACCAACTTCGTCCCCGACCACCCGTTTTCCTGTGAGCGGTGCGCCGATCTCGTCGGTGCGAGTGAGCCCTATCACGGCATTCCCGAGTGGATGATGGGCATCGTCACCTTCCGCCCGCGCTGGGAACGCGCCCGCGGCGCTCCGGTTGGAGCGCCGTACCGGTCGATCAATTAGGTTCCCCGCGGTGGAGACCCAGACATGAGTGTCATCAGGTCCAAGCTCGACGTCAGGTCCGACGACTTCCGAGCCAACCGTCAGGCCATGGAAGCGTTGTGGGCCGAGGTCGAGGAGCAACTCGCGTCGGTGCCGTCGATCGGCGGGCAGCGCTACGTCGACCGACACCGCAGCCGCGGCAAGATGCTCGCCCGCGAACGCGTCGAGCAACTCGTCGACCCCGACACCCCACTGCTCGAGCTCAGTCCGCTCGCCGGGTGGGGGAGCGAGTTCCCGGTCGGCGCCGGCAGCGTCAACGCGATCGGCGTCGTCGAAGGCGTCGAGTGCGCGATCACGGCGAGCGACATGACGTACCGCGGCGGCTCGATGAACCCACGATCGGTCGACAAGGGGGAACGATTCCGAGAGGTCATTCGCCAGAACCGCCTCCCGTGGATCAACCTGATCGAATCGGCCGGCGCCGACCTGCCGCACCAGGCAGACATCTTCATCCGCGGCGGGGCCGGCTTCCGCGACCAGACCCAGTTCTCACGCGAAGGCATCCCCACGATCACGGCGGCGTTCGGGCCGAACACCGCCGGCGGCGCCTATGTGCCCGGCATGAGCGATTACACCGTCTTCGTCAAGGAGCGTGGCACCGCCTACCTCGGTGGCCCGCCGCTGGTGAAGATGGCGATCGACGAGATCGTCGACGAAGAGACGCTCGGCGGTGCCGAGATGCACAGCCGCACGAGTGGCCTCTCCGACTACCTGGCCCACGACGAAATGGATGCGCTCCGCATCACTCGAGACATCGTCCGGCACCTCCGCTGGCGCAAGCTCGGCCCCGGACCCACCGAACCCGCTGATGACCCGATCTACGATCCCGCCGACCTCATCGGCTGTGCATCGGCCGACGTCCGAATCCCGTTCGACATCAGAGAGATCTACGCCCGGATCCTCGACGGGTCACGCTTCGAGGAGTTCAAGCCGCTCTACGGCGACAAACTCGTCTGCGGCTGGGGATCGGTGCACGGCTTCCCCGTCGGCTTCATCGGCAACAACGGGATCCTCTTCGCGGAGGAAGCCAAGAAGGGCGCCCAGTTCGTCCAACTGTGCAATCGCACCGACACCCCACTGGTGTTCCTCCACAACATCACCGGCTTCATGGTCGGCTCCAAAGCCGA
>JBPEWX010000223.1:0-1536 GCA_052032235.1 Ilumatobacter sp.
CGTATCCGACCCCTCGCGAAGCGGTTGTAGCGTTGCTGCATGAACGACATTCAGCACTGGATCGACGGCAAGGTGGTGGCGTCCACGTCGGGACGCACCGCACCGGTGTTCAACCCGGCCAAGGGTGAGCAGTCGGGCACGGTGGCGCTGGCGTCGGTCGACGAGGTCGACGCGGCCGTTGCGGCGGCCAAGGCCGCGGCGCCGATGTGGCGGGCGACGAGCTTGTCGAAGCGTGCCGAGGTCATGTTCCGGATGCGGGAACTGGTCGACGCGAACCGCAAGGAGATCGCGACCCTGCTCACCGCCGAGCACGGCAAAGTGCTGTCCGACGCGATGGGCGAGGTCGCCCGCGGCCTCGAGAACATCGAGTTCGCCTGTGGCGTGCCGCACCTGCTGAAGGGCGGCTACAGCGAGCAGGCGTCGTCGGGCGTCGACGTGTACTCGATCCGTCAGCCGCTCGGCGTCGTGGCCGGCATCACGCCGTTCAACTTCCCGGCGATGGTCCCGATGTGGATGTTCGCCAACGCGCTCGCGTGCGGCAACACGTTCGTGCTGAAGCCGTCGGAGAAGGACCCGTCGGTGTCGTTGTTCCTCGCCGAACTGCTCGCCCAGGCGGGTCTGCCGGCCGGGTGCTTCAACGTGGTGCAGGGTGACAAGGTCGCCGTCGACCGTCTGCTGGAGCACGACGACGTCGCTGCCGTGTCGTTCGTCGGGTCGACGCCGATCGCGAAGTACATCTACGAGACCGGTACCCGCAACGGCAAGCGGGTCCAGGCGCTCGGCGGCGCCAAGAACCACATGCTGGTGTTGGCCGACGCCGACCTCGACATGGCTGCCGACGCCGCGATCGGAGCCGCGTACGGATCGGCCGGTGAGCGTTGCATGGCGATCTCGGTCGTGCTGGCCGCCGACTCGATCGCCGACGATCTCGTCGCCAAGATCCAGGAGCGCATCCCGAGCGTCAAGGTCGGTGCCGGCAACGAGCCCGACTCGGAGATGGGTCCGCTCATCACCGCCGAGCACCGCGACAAGGTGGCGGGCTACATCGCCGGCGCGGCCGAAGGTGGTGCGACCGTCGTCGTCGACGGCCGCCGTCCCGAGGGCGACCCGGGCTTCTTCGTCGACCCGTCGTTGATCGACAACGTCAAGCCGGGCATGGCCTGCTACGACGACGAGATCTTCGGGCCGGTGCTGTCGGTCGTGCGCGTCCACGGCTACGAGGACGGCGTCGAGATGATCAACGCCAACCCGTGGGCGAACGGGACGGCGATCTTCACCCGTGACGGCGGCGCCGCACGCGAGTTCCAGTTCGACATCGAGGTCGGGATGGTCGGCATCAACGTGCCGATCCCCGTCCCCGTGAGCTACTACAGCTTCGGCGGTTGGAAGGCGAGCCTGTTCGGCGACACCCACATGTACGGGCCCGAAGGCATCAACTTCTACACCCGTGGCAAGGTCGTCACCAGCCGTTGGCCCGACCCCGCCCACAGCACCGTCGACCTCGGCTTCCCCGAGACCCGCTGAGCAACGACGCGG
>JBPEWX010000224.1:0-6456 GCA_052032235.1 Ilumatobacter sp.
CCGGTCCCGGGTCGGTGATCTCCGTGAACGCCGACTCCGTCGTCGTCCCCTGCGACACCCGACCCGGTGGTTCTCGACGCAGATACCCTGGGACGTCGTTCTATGAGTGAGTCACTTCCCGAGCTGCCGAAGGCCTACGTTCCTGCCGACGCCGAACCCGCCGTCAAGCAGAAGTGGGCCCAGTCCGACGTCTTCCACGCCGAACCGGTCGCCGACGACGTACCCACCTACTCGATCGTCATCCCACCGCCGAACGTGACGGCGGCGCTGCACCTCGGGCACGCGCTGAACAACACCCTGCAAGACGTGCTCGTCCGGTACCACCGCATGCGCGGTTTCGAGACGCTGTGGATGCCGGGCACCGATCATGCCGGCATCGCGACCCAGACCGTCGTCGAGAAGCGACTCCTCGCCGAGGGTGTCAAGCGGCTCGACATGGGCCGCCACGCGTTCGTCGCCCGCACCCAGGAATGGAAGGACGAGTACGAGCGCGTCATCCTCGAGCAGCTCGCCGAGATGGGCGCCTCGACCGACACCGAGCGCACTCGCTTCACGATGGACGAGATGTGCGCAACGGCGGTGCAGCACGCGTTCTACGAGCTGTTCGGCGACGGCCTCATCTACCGCGGCAAGCGGTTGGTGAACTGGGATCCGGTCACGCGTACCGCCCTGTCCGACGACGAGGTCGAAGCCGAAGACGTCGACGGACACATGTGGTATCTCCGCTACCCGCTCGCCGACGGCTCGGGCCATGTCACCGTTGCCACGACGCGCCCCGAGACGATGCTCGGCGACACCGCCGTCGCCGTGAACCCGCGCGACCCGCGCGCCGAGGAGTTGGTGGGCAAGACCTTGATCCTGCCGATCGTCGGCCGTGAGATCCCGATCGTCGCCGACGACTACGTCGTCATGGCCGACCCCGACTCCAGCGACTCGAAGGCCCAGTACGCCTCCGGTTTCCTCAAGGTGACGCCCGCCCACGACCCGAACGACTGGGAGATCGGTCTCCGCCACGACCTGCCGGTCATCAACGTGATGGGCCCCGACGCGTCGATCTCCGACCAGTACGGCTGGGACGACGTCTCCGACGAGGCGCGCCCGTTCGTCGGGCTGTCGCGCGAGGACGCTCGTGAGGCGATCGTCACGTGGTTCCGCGCCCACGATCTCCTCGCCGACGTGCGTGAGTACTCGCATTCGGTCGGCCACTCGTATCGCAGCCACGTGCCGATCGAGCCGTGGTTGTCCGACCAGTGGTACGTCGCCGTCACCGACGACCGGCTCCGCGGGTCGGCGATCCGCGCCCAGGTGGCCGATCAGGTGCCGACGATGCCCGACGGCGTCGCCGACCGCACCGACCGGGAGGGTGACGGCGGACTGCGGTTCTACCCCGACCGGTACGCCAAGTCGTACTACCAGTGGCACGACAACATCCGCGACTGGTGCATCAGCCGCCAGCTGTGGTGGGGTCACCAGATCCCGGTGTGGCTCAAGACCGAGTCGCTCGACACCGCACCCGACCACGTTCGCAACGCCGTCGACGGCCGCGAGGTCGACGAGGCCGTCCTGATCGAGAGCAACTGGACCAAGGCGGGGGCTCGTCACCTGGTCCGCAAGATCACCGACACCGACGTCGAGGAGGCGGTCTGCGTGCCCCCGGCCGCGACCCTGCGCCGTCTCGACCGAGACGATCATCTCGTGTCGGCGACCGAACTCGTCGCCGACCTCGAACGCGCCGGGTACGAACGCGACCCCGATGTGCTCGACACCTGGTTCTCGTCGGGCCTGTGGCCGCTGTCGACGATGGGCTGGCCGTGGCCCGAGGACTACCCGGAGACGATCGGGTTGCTCGATTCGTTCAACCCGACGTCGGTGCTCTCCACCGCTCGCGAGATCATCACCCTCTGGGTCAGCCGGATGGTCATGTTCAACCGCTACTTCCTCGACGGGCGTCTCCCGTTCGACGACGTGTTCATCCACGCGATGGTCCAGGACGGTCACGGCCAGAAGATGTCGAAGAGTCTCGGCAACGGCGTCGACCCCCGCGACATCATCCACAGTCACGGCGCCGACGCGATGCGGTTCGCGCTCGTCCAGATGACGACCGACACCCAAGACGTCCGAATGCCGGTCGACATGATCGATCCGTTCTCCGGCCAGACGTTCGAGCCCGAGTACATCACGACCACGGCCGGTCACCGGGTCGCTGCACCGACGCAGACGTCGCCGAGCGATCCGACGAAGCAGATGGTGTCGGCCTACGGCGTCGCCGCCGGGCTCGTCGAGCCGACCGACGAGATGCCGCTCGCCCGCAACACCTCGTCGAAGTTCGATCTCGGGCGCAACTTCGCGAACAAGCTCTGGAACGCGACCCGGTTTGCGCTCAAGCGGATCGATCCGTCGAGCACGCTCGACGCCCCGGTCGACATCACGACGCGCCCGTTCGCCGACCGTTGGATCATCGCCCGGCTCGCCCAGACCGTCGCCCGTCTCGATCGCTCGGTCGACCAGTATCAGTTCAACGCCTACGCGGACACGCTGTACGGCTTCGTCTGGAACGACGTGTGCGACCGCTACCTCGAGATGGTCAAGCCGACCATCGACGACGACGCCGAACAGCAGGCCGTGCTCGGCAACGTGCTCGACGCCGTCCTGCGGCTCATGCACCCGGTGATGCCGTTCGTCACCGAGGCCCTGTGGCCGAACGTGTCGGCTGCCCGCACGGGTGACATCGACGGGCTCGAGCTGCCGCCGTCCGAGCTGCTCGCCGCCGCCGCGTGGCCGACCGCCGCCGATTCCCTCGTCGACGACGACCTGATCGCCCGGTTCGGGCGCGCCGACGACCTGATCGGTCGCATCCGCGCGATCCGCGGCAGCCAGAACGTCGCTCCCAAGAAGCAGATCGACGTCCACGCCCCGGCGATCGTCCGCGACCTGATCGACTCCGTCGACGGCGTCGTCCAAGTCCTCGCCGGCGTCGCCGCCGTCCACGACAGCGACGGTGAGCGGCCCAAGGTCGTCAGCCCGATCGCGTTCGAAGGGTGTGAGGTGTTGCTGTCCGGCCTGGTCGACGACGTCGACCTCGACGCCGAACGAGCCCGCCTCCAGAAGGTGATCGACGCCAAGACGAAGCAGATCGCCGGGTTCAACGGCCGACTCTCGAACGAGGGTTTCCTCGCCAACGCGAAGCCCGAAGTCGTCGCCGACACCCGTGCGCTCCTCGCAGCGGCGGAGGCCGACCTCGCCGCCGCGCAGACGGCGCTGGCCAACCTCGGCTGACCCGGGTCGGCCCCGGGCGGCCAGGCGAACAGCGGAAATTCGTGCGGTCGCGCTGTCACCCGGCGCGTTCGTGGGTGTAGCGTGTCCCGCCATGCGGTCGTTGTTGGGACGCACCGCCGCAATTTCGGTGGCGGTATTGACGGTCTTCGTCGGGGTGACTGCTGCAGGCGCGAGCGCCGACAGCACCCCCGACCCGGAGTGCGCGCCCGTCGAGTCGTCGACCACCACGACCGACGCACCCGCATCGTCGGCACCCGAGACCACCGCCGACGACTCGACCACGACGAGCGTCGCCGAGTGCGACGAGCCGTCAGCGCCCGCGACGTCAGCGCCCGAGACGGCGCCGTCGACCACGCTGCCGGCGGCGACGAGCACGACGTCCACGTCCACGACCAGCTCGACGAGCACCACCACGACCGAGGCCCCGGGTCTCGGCGAGGCCGAGCCCGCACCGTCGACGCAGCCGCCGCTGCTCGTCGCCGACCTGCCGAGCCCGGTCGGCGCGGCACCGCAGCGGGGCACCGATCGACAGGTGGCCGAGACACTGCCACCTCCTCCCACCACGACCACCACCACGCTGCCGCCCGAGTGGGCGCTGCCCGGCAACTCCGGCGAGGGACGTCGTGTCGTCTACCGCAAGTCGTGGCCGATGCGAGTGTGGACGGTCGAGTCGAACGGCTCGGTGTCGAAATCGCACCTCGTGTCGGGTCGCGCAACCTGGAACCAGCCGACGCCGGGCACGTACAGCGTGTTCTCCCGGTCCGGCTACACGTGCAACATCAACAACCCGCACATCTGCTGGCGGTACATGGTGCGCTTCACGAAGGGTCCGGGCGGCGACAACATCGGCTTCCACGAGATCCCGACCAACCTCGAGACCGGCTACAAGCTGCAGTCCGAGAGCCAGCTCGGCCTCGCCCTGTCCGGCGGGTGCGTCCGCCAGCGCACCTCCGACGCGCTGTACATCTGGAACTGGGCACCGATCGGCACCAAGGTCGTCGTCCTGCCCTGATCCGACCCGGTCGCAGTCGGCATCCGACGCGATCCGTCGTCCACGCTCGAGCGGTACGCTGACCGCTTCATGTCCGACCAGCCTCGCCGCACCTGGCCTCAGCGCCTGACGTTCGCCTTCGTCCTGGTCGTCGCGTTCGCGTGCTTCGCGACCGCCGGTGCTCTGGCAGCGGGTCAGTGGGTGCTCTCACAGCGCAACCTGGTCGTCCTGGAAGAGACCGCCGAGCAGTTCGTGCCGTCGGCTTCCGACACTCCGGTCGTGATGCCGGGCGACACCACGACCACGCTCGCGCCGGGGGAGACGACGACGACGGTGACGATCCCGCTCGTCGAGCCGGACGCCGCCAACTTCCTGGTCACCGGCGCCGACAACGGTGCCTGCGACGACCAGACCGACGCCACGATCGGCGACCGGTCCGACATCGGTGAACGCAGCGACACGATCATGATCTGGCGAGTCAACCCGGTCGCGAACCAGCTCGCCGTCCTGTCGTTCCCGCGCGACCTCCTCGTCGACCTGCCGAGCGGCCGCAAGGGCCGCATCAACGAGGCGTACCGCCGCAACGACCCGTCATTGCTGATCGACACGATCCAACGCAACTTCGGCGTGCCGGTCGACCATTACGTCCAGATCGACTTCTGTGCCTTCAAGCGTCTGGTCGATGCAGTCGGTGGCGTCGAGATCCCGTTCGAGGCACCGGCGTACGACCGCAAGAGCGGTTTCGTGGTCGATACGACCGGCTGCGTCAACCTCGACGGTGACATGGCGCTCGCGTACGCACGGTCGCGGTACTACTACTACGAAGATCCCGTGGGCTCGGGCGACTTCAAACAGGACCCGACGTCCGACTTCGGCCGCATCGCCCGCCAACAGGACTTCCTCCGGCGGGTGATCGCCAAGGTCGTCAACGAGGGGTTGTACTCACCCGACGTCGCCACGGCGATCATCAACGCCAACGCCGAGTACATCGTCACCGACGCCGAGCTGACGCCGCGACGGATGCTCGAGTTCGCCGCCACCCTGCGCAGCCTCGATCCGACCACGGTCACCACGTACCGCATCGAGTCCACCAGCGAGACCTACTCCGGCCAGAGCGTCGAGCGGCCTCGGATCGGCGGCGACAACATGCAGGCGATTCTCGCGGTGTTCCGCGGCGAAGCACTGATCGCTTCCGCCCCCGAGCAGACCGACGATGACGACGCCGACACGACGACCGTCACCACCACTTCCATCGCCGACGACGCCGACGACGCCGACACCGACGAGAGCGACGACACCGGCGACGAGGCGACGGCGACGACCGTTCCGACGGTCGAGACCGAAGAGATCGTGAGCGGTGTGGTGCCGCCCCGCGAGCTGACCTGCAACTGACCCGACGAATGGGGTCGGATACGTTGCGTCGCCGCATCATCGACGCGCACCGTGCCCCTCCGACGCAACGGATCCGACACCATTCGTCGTCAGGATGTGCGGTCGAGGACCCTCGACAAGGCGGCGACGACGCTCGTCGGACCGCTCGCCGTGGTCCACCGCGCACCCACCGCCCCGGCGAGCGCCGCCGCCTCGGCACTGTCACCGTCCGGGGCGACGATGACCAGCTCGTCGACGGACCGCGCGGCGCCGATGACGTCGCCGGGCTCGGTCGCACGGCAGTCGGAGAGCAGCACCGCCACGCGCCGCTGCGCCGACGAGGCCGCCAACTGCTGACGTGCGGCCACGAGTGCGCCGGCGACGTCGGTCGTGCCGTGCCCCCGGAGCGCGAGCACGCGGTCGATCACGTCGTCGGTGTCGTGGTGCTCCCACATCGCCGTGCAGGCAATGACGTCACGGCCGAACGACAACACGGCGTAGTCACGCTCCGCACGCGCTGCCACGACCGCAGCGGACATCGCAGCGGTCGCCATCGGCTCGCCGTGCATCGAACCGCTGCGGTCGACGAGGAGGCACCACGCCGTCGTCGGAGCGGTCCAGGCATGCACCCGGATCGCTTCGGGCGAGACGGCGCGACGAACGGCGCGCGCCTCGACCAGTTCCTCGGCGCTGGCGTCGAGATCGACGAGGCCGCTCTGTCCGAGCAGATGGAGGCAGACCCCGACGCGACCTTGGCGACCTTGGCGAGGATGACGGGTGCCACCGACGTCGCGCTCCGGGCCCAGGCGAAGCGGCTC
>JBPEWX010000225.1:0-4540 GCA_052032235.1 Ilumatobacter sp.
ACATCGCGGCGAGGATGATCGTGGAACCGACGAACCCGAACCAGAACGGGGCGGTGATCCCCCACACCCCGGCCAGCACACCGCCGAGCGCCGAACCGACCACGAGGCTGCCGAACACCGCAACGGCGTACACGGCGCCCACCCGCCCCTGGAACTCGGTCGGCACGACACGGTGCCGGATCGTCGACGCCGTGGTTCCCCAGGACGCCTCGTGGATCCCGAAGACGAACATCGTGGCGAAGGCCACGGCCGGCACCGTGGTGAGCGCGAGCACGAGGTGGGTCCCGGTCTCGATGATCAGCCCGACCCGCATGATCCCCGACCGGCCGAGCCACGCCTCGAGGCGTCCGTAGACGATGGTCCCCACCACGGCGCCGACGGCACTGGTGGTGACGAGGAAGCCGTAGCCGACCTCGTCGAGCCCGAGCCGCTCGGCGGCGTACAGCACCATGATCCCGTACGTCGCGCCGAAGGTGATGTTGAACGCGAAGATCGTGATCACCAGCACCCGGACGGCCGAGTGGCCCCACACGAATCGCAGTCCGGCGACGATGTCGGCGCGGGCGGTCGAGTGCTCCTCGCGCGGCATGGGCGGGGTGTGGCCGATCCGCCACACGAGCGCCGCCGACAGGGCCAAGAGGGTGGCGTCGATCGCGAACGGCGCCGCCATCGCCCCGGCGAACAGGAACGCGCCGAGCGGCGGACCGGCGAGCCGGTTGAGGGTGATCTGGCCGAAGCGGAGTCGGGCATTGGCGACCCCGAGGTCGTCGCGAGCGACCAGCATCGGCAACAGGGTGCCGCCGGCGGTGTCGCTGAACGTCTCGGCGGTGCCGAGCACGAACATCGCGATCAGCACCACGGTCACGTTCACGACGTTGGTGACGATCGTGGCAGCCAGGACCGCCAACACGATCGCCCGGCCCAGGTTCGCCGCGACGACCAACCGTCGCCGGTCGAATCGGTCGGCCGTGACCCCGCCGACGAGCCCGAACAGGAGCCACGGCAACTGCTGCAGCATCGTCGCCGCGGCGACGAGGAACGGGTCGGTGGTCTGCGACGCGACGAGCAGCGGGCCGGCCGCCAACACGACGCCGTCGCCGAGATTGCTGACCCACACCGACGACATCAGCCATCGGAAGCGGCTCCCCAACCGCTCGGGCACCGCGGCCCGCATCACGTATCGGGCCGGCCGCAACACGCCCGCCGACGCTACCGGCCCGAAAACGACGAAACCGGCCCGGTTCCTCCGGAGGAGGAGGCCGGGCCGGTTTCGGCGATGTACTGGTTCGGGCGGGTCAGCGACCCTGCAGCGCCTCGATCAGCTTGGGCATCACCTTGTGGACGTCGCCCACGATGCCGAGGTCGGCGACACCGAAGATCGGCGCCTCCGCATCCTTGTTGATCGCGATGATGTTCTTCGAGCCCTTCATGCCCACCATGTGCTGGGTGGCGCCCGAGATACCGGCCGCGATGTAGACGCTCGGCTTCACGACCTTGCCGGTCTGGCCGACCTGCATCGAGTAGGGCACCCAGCCGGCGTCGACGATCGCACGCGAGGCGCCCGGGGCGCCCTTGAGGATCTTGGCGAGGCTCTCGACCATCTCGAAGCTCTCCGACTGACCGAGGCCACGACCACCGGCCACCACCACGGCGGCCTCGTCGAGCTTCGGACCGGTCGTCTCCTCGACGTGGACCGCGGTGACCTTGGCCCCGCCGGTCGCACCGAGATCGGGCACCGGCGCCGAGACGACCTCACCCGCAGCGGCACCGCCGGCCTCGGGCTCGAACGACTTCGGACGGAACGCAGCGAGGTACGGGCCCGAGCCGGTGAAGGTCGTGGTGACCAGCTGCTCGCCACCGAACACCGGCGTCGTGACCTTCAGCGAATCGCCGTCGACCTCGATCTGGGTGTTGTTGGTGAGGACCGTCCGGTCGAGCTTGACCGACAGGCGGCTGACGATGTCGCGACCCTCGTAGTTCTGGGGGAACATGATGAGGTCGGGGCTGTCGCCACCGTCGATGACGGCCTTCATGGCGGCGGCACCGGCGGCGCCCGGGAGGTCGCCGTCGAGGGCGCCGGTGGAGTACACCTTGGCGGCGCCGTATTCACCGAGCGCCGAGGCGATCGGGGCGCCGTCGCCGACGACGAACGCCGACACGGTGCCGCCGAGGCTGCGGGCCTTGGTGAGCAGTTCGAGCGTCGCCGGGGTGGGCGCGCCGTTGGCTTCCTGAGCGAAGACCCAGATGTTGTCGATTCCCATGTCTGTTCGTCTCCTTGCTCAGATGACCTTGAGTCCCTCGAGGAACTCGACGATCTTGAGGTGCGCTTCGCCCTCGTCTTCGATGATCTCACCGGCTTCGCGGGCCGGGGCCTGTGCGACGTCGGTGATCTGCTGGTCGGCGCCTGCCCAACCGACCGGGGTCACGCCCAGATCGGCGGCGGTGACTTCCTCGACCGGCTTCGACTTGGCGGCCATGATGCCCTTGAAGCTCGGGTAGCGGGGCTCGACCACGCCGGCGGTCACGCTGACCAGGGCCGGGGTCGGGCACTCGACCTCGTCGTAGCCGGCTTCGGTCTGGCGGGCGACCTTCACGGTGCCGCCCTCGACCGAGACGCTCTTGGCGAAGGTGATCGACGGCATGCCGAGCACTTCGGCCATCTGCTCGGGCACGGTGCCGGTGTACCCGTCGGACGACTCGGTCGCCGCGATGATCAGGTCGGCGTCGCCGAGCTTCTTGGCTGCGGCCGCCAGCACCTTGGCGGTCGTCAGCGCGTCGGAACCGGCGAGCTCGGGGTCGGAGACGAGGACGGCCTTGGCCGCACCCATCGCCAGCGCCGTGCGCAGTCCGGAGACCTCACCGTTGGGCGCCATGGAGATGAGGCTGACTTCGCCCTCACCCGCCTTGTCGACCAACTGAAGGGCCATCTCCACGCCATAGCTGTCGGACTCATCGAGGATGAGCTTGCCCTCTCGCTTCAGCGTGTTCGTCGAGGGATCCAGCTCGCCCGGCAGCGCCGGGTCGGGGATCTGCTTCACGCACACGATCACGTTCATGGATTCACAAGCTACCCGTGGGTAGTTCCCGCACCCAAAGTCGGAGCGCATCGTTTCGCGCGATGCCACCCCTGCCGCAGCGATCGGGCGGGGAGTGCGGACCGACGCGATACGGTTCGCGGTCTTGCGGATCCTGCTCGTCGTCAACTCGTTCGCGTCGTCCGTGACGGCCCGGAACACGGTGATCGTGCACCGACGGCTGGCGCGCGGCCACGACGTCGAGGTGGTCGAGACCAACCGGCGAGGTCACGCGACCCGGTTCGCGCTCGATGCCGCCCGCCAGGGGTTCGACGTCGTGATCGGCTACGGCGGCGACGGCACCCTCAACGAGGTCGCGACCGGCATCGCCGGGTCCGACACCGCGCTCGGCGTGCTGCCCGGCGGCTCGACCAACGTGTTCGCCCGCACGTTGGGTCTGCCGAACGACCCGGTCGAGGCCGCCGACCACCTGGCCCGCGGGATCGACGCCGCCGATCTCCGCCCGATCGGACTCGGCAAGGTGAACGGCCGCTTCTTCTGTTTCCACACCGGCATCGGGTTCGACGCCGCCGTCGTGCGGGCGGTCGAACAGCGGGCGTCGCTCAAACGCTGGTTGGGTCATCCGCTGTTCATCAGCGCCGGCCTCACCACCTGGCTGCGCGGCTACGACCGGAAGCGGCCGCACTTCGCGCTGTCGTCGGAGCACGGCGAGATCGACGACGGCTTCTTCTCGATCGTGCTCAACACGAACCCGTACACGTTCCTCGGGAACCGGCCGCTCGACCTGTCGCCCGACGCCGGGCTCGATCGTGGTCTGGTCGTGCTGACCTTCCGGACGATGCAGGTCCTCCCGATCCTCCGCGGTCTCGGTGGCGCGCTGAAAGGTGGCGGGGTCACGACCAGCGACCGCCTCGTCGAGTGGACCGACGTGTCGGCCATGACGGTGTCGAGCGACCAGCCGTTTCCGTATCAGCTCGATGGCGACTACCTCGGCGCCGTCGACCGGCTCGAGTTCGAACACGTCCCCGACGCGGTCCAACTCGTCTTCCCCGCCGAGTAGCGGGCGCGACTCCCGTCAGCGGCGGCGCACGTCGAGGGCGACGTCGGGGACGTTGGTGCAGATGCCGTCGACGCCCCACGCCATCAGCTCGCGCATCCGGTCCGGGTCGTCACACGTCCAGACGTTCACGGCGAGCCCGAGCGCGTGGGCACGACGGATCGCTGCCTCGTCGACGACCCGGTCCCAGGGGTGGATCGCGTCGTGGCCGGCCGCCGCCGTGCGATCGATGGTGTCGGCGTCGAGCACCGAGGTCAGGAACGCCGTCCGAGCGGTCGGGAACAGTTCCCGACACCGCGTCACCGTGTCCCAGCGGAACGACGAGAACAACCAACGCGCCGAGCCGGGTCCGAGTTCGCTCGCGATCTGCTCGACGACCCGGGCGGTCGGATCGAAGTCGGGCTCGCCGTGCTCGTTCTTGATCTCGATGTTGACGGCGATCCCGGCG
>JBPEWX010000226.1:0-3834 GCA_052032235.1 Ilumatobacter sp.
CACCGGCAGCGACAAGGGCGCCGCCGAGCGCGTCGTCGACGAGATCAAGGAGGCCGGCGGCGAGGCCGTCGCCGACACCAACTCCGTCGCCACACCCGAGGGCGGCGCCGCGATCGTGCAGACCGCCATCGACGCCTTCGGCCGCATCGACATCGTCGTGAACAACGCCGGCATCCTGCGCGACAAGTCGTTCCACAACATGACGCCCGACCTGTGGGCCCCGGTCGTCGACGTCCACCTCAACGGGGCCTACCACGTCACCGCCGCCGCATGGCCGCACATGCGTGAGCAGAGCTACGGCCGGATCGTGTCGACGGCCTCCGGGGCCGGCATCTTCGGCAACTTCGGTCAGGCCAACTACGGCGCCGCCAAGATGGCGCTCGTCGGGTTCACGAACGTGCTCGCGATCGAGGGCGCCTCGAAGAACATCAAGGCCAACGTCATCGCCCCGGTCGCGAAGACCCGCATGACCGAAGATCTGCTCGGCCCGCTCGGCGAGAAGGTGGCGCCGCAGTACGTCAGCCCGATCGTCACCTACCTGGCGCACGAGAGCTGCGAGCCGACCGGACGCATCTTCTCCGTCGCCGGCGGCCGCGTCGCCGAGATCTTCATCGGTGAGGGCCCCGGCTTCACCGACCCCGACCTGTCGCCCGAGTCGATCGCCGCGAACTTCGACCAGGTCACCAACCGCGACACGTACGACGTGCCGAACCAGATGGGCGAGGAGATCGGCCTGTACCTGAAGCACCTGAGCTGACACGACCCGGCGACGCCGTCGCGTCGAGTTCCGACAGGGCCGCGACACCTCCTGGTGATCGCGGCCTTGTCGCGTCCGGCAGGGGTTGCAACACGGTTGTTGTTAGGTCTACCTTATTCACCGATGGCATACGTCTGTCTCTGCAACAGCGTGAGCGAGCGCAAGGTCCGTCGAGCGATCGATCACGGCGCGTCGACGATCGACGAGGTCGGCGCGGCGTGCGGCGCCGGCACGACCTGCCACGGCTGCCACGACACGATCGACGACCTGCTCGACGAGCAGGTGGTGACCGTGCCCCGACTCCGCCGGGTGTCGTGAAGCACGTGAAGCACGCGCCGCTGCCCGCACGACGGTAAGGTCGGCGCGATGCAGGGCAATCCCGAGATCATCGAGCTGCTCAACGAGGTGCTCACCGCCGAACTGACCGCGATCAACCAGTACTTCCTCCATGCCAAGATCATGGACGACTGGGGCTACAAGAAGCTCGGCGACTACACCAAGCACGAGTCGATCGACGAGATGAAGCATGCCGAGGCGGTCACCGACCGCATCCTGCTGCTCGACGGTCTGCCCAACTACCAGCGGTACTTCCCGCTCCGGATCGGCGAGACGGTGCCCGAGATGTTCCAGGCCGATCTCGAACTCGAGTACACCGCGGTCGAGCGCCTCAACCGTGCGATCGCGAAGGCGGTCGAGGTCGGCGACAACGGCTCACGCGAGCTGTTCGAGCAGATCCTCGTGTCCGAGGAAGAACACATCGACTGGCTCGAGACCCAACTCACCGCGATCTCACAGATCGGCGTCGAGAACTACCTCAGCCAGCAGCTCGGCGAGTGACGCCCCGGTGGCGTCGCCACGGGTACCGATCTGACAAGCTGCACCCATGACCTACCACGAAGTGCGCGACGAGCACCGACCCGACGGGGGCGGTGGACGCAACCTGCCGTCGGTGAAGCTGATCGCCCTCCTGGTGGTCGCCGTCGCCATCGTGGTGTTCTTCTTCCAGAACACCGACTCGGCAGAGGTCCAGTTCCTCTGGATGGACGTCGACTGGCCGGTCCGGACGGTGATCCTCATCTCGTTCGTCGCCGGCATGCTCCTGGCGTGGCTCGGGAGCTTCTTCTGGAACCGGGCTCGCCGCCGCAAGCACGAGCGCGACGACTGACGTGCTGCGACTCGATTCGGTCGACGACGCGTCGATCGCGGTCTACGACCTCGCGGGCGACCCGTCGCTCCCTCCCCTGCTGATCTCGCACGCGACCGGATTCCACGCCCACTGCTACCTGCCCGTCGCCCGAGCACTCGGCGAGCGGTACCACGTGTGGGCGCTCGACCATCGCGGCCACGGCCACAGCACCGTGCCGGCCGAGTGGAGCGTCGACTGGAAGCCCTTCGGCGTCGACACCCGCCTGGTGGCCGAACACGTCGCACCCGACGGCGGACTCGTCGGTGTCGGCCACTCGATGGGCGGCGCCACCTTGTTGATGGCCGCCCACGCCGACCCCGGCCGGTTCGACCACCTCGTCCTGTTCGAACCGATCTCGTTCCCCGGCACCGACTACGACCCCGACCCGAGCGAGGAACTCCCGATCGCCCAGGGCGCCCGACGCCGACGTCGCCGGTTCCCATCGCGGCAGGCGGCGATCGACAACTATGCGTCGAAACCGCCGCTGGCACTCATGCAGCCCGAGGTGCTCGCCGACTACGTCGAGTACGGATTTCGCGACACCGTCGACGAACACGGCGACGCCTGCGTCGAGCTGCGCTGTGCGCCCGAGTTCGAGGCGGCGGTGTTCATGACCGGTGGAGCGAACGGGGTGTGGGACCTGCTCCCCGAGATCGAGACGCCGTGCACGATCGTCAGCGGCGTCGTGTCCGAGACCGAACCGTCGCGGGTATCCGAAGCGTTGGCCGAACGGTTGCCCGACGCCCGCTACGTCCGCTTCGACGACCAGACGCACTTCGGACCGTTCAGTCACCCCGCCGAGCTCGCTGCGCTCGTCTGAGCGAATCACCACCTCCGCGAACCCTGTGACACCCCGCGCGTAGCATGGGCGCCACGATGACCGATCTGGCCACAGCTTCTCCCGACACCCCCACCTGGACCGTCCCGACGAGCTTGTCGCCGTCGCGCGTCGAGTCGTTCCTGTCGTGTCCCCTCGCGTTCCGCTTCTCGTCGATCGAGAAGCTGCCCGACCCGCCGACGGTGGCCACCACACGTGGCTCACTCGTCCACCGGGCGCTCGAGATCCTGTTCACCCTGCCCGCAGCCGACCGGACGCCGGCCGCACTCGACCGGAGCCTCGACGCGGCGATCCTCGAGTACCAACGGATGCCCGACTACACGGCGCTCCAGCTCGACCGCGAGCAGGCCACGAAGTTCGAGCGCGAGTGCCGCGAGCTGTGCTCGAACTACCTGAAGATCGAAGACCCTCGCACGGTGCGTGAGATCGGCCTCGAGCTCAAGCTCGAGGCGCCCGTCGGCGACCTGACCCTGCGCGGCATCATCGACCGCCTCGAGCTCGACGCCGACGGCGAGCTGGTCGTCACCGACTACAAGACCGGCCGGGCACCGAGCCCGAACTGGGAGCGCAAGAGCCTGTCGGGCGTGCACTTCTACTCGTTCCTGTGCGAGTCGGTGTTCGGCAGGCGACCGGCGGCGATCCGGCTGATGTACCTGAAGTCGGGCGAGACCATCACGGCAACCCCGTCCGAGCAGTCGACCAAGTTCCTCACGACCCGCACGAGCGCGGTCTGGAAGGCGGTTGCGACGGCGTGTGAACGCGACGATTTCCGTCCCCGCCAGAGCAATCTGTGCGGCTGGTGCGCCTATCAGCGCTGGTGTCCCGAGTTCGGCGGCGACCCGTCGCTCGCCGCCACCGAGGCGCCGGTGACCCTGGCGAGCCGCTCGTGACCGACGAGCATCCCATCCGCGACGGCGTCGACCACGCGATCGACGCGGCACGTGAGGTGCCGGGCGTGGGCGCGATCGTCGACGCCGCCGAGCACGCGGATCAGGCCGCTCACGAGTATCCGGGAGACGATCGACCCGGCGGCTCGACGTTCGGCGAGGCGGT